>NZ_JAFOIN010000061.1:0-19596 GCF_017421385.1 Ruthenibacterium sp.
AAAATCCTTGTCCATGAAGCGGTCAAAAGTGAGGACGGAAGCCGGGAACAGGAAGTGGAAATCTTCTACCGCTTTATCGGCAAAATCGAATGACACATCTTGAGATACCCAACAATATCTTTAACTAAGGGAAACGGGACAGACCATGCCGGATCTGCCCAAGCTGGTGGCTCTGGCGGACCTGTTCGGTACTTCACTGGACGCGTTGGTGCGGCCGGAGGCCGTGGTGGAAACGAAGCCCGGCGGTACGGTGCAGGTGGTGACGGCAGGACAGACGGTGTGTGTGCCGGCGGGCGCGACGGTGAACGTTGTTCCCGGTTATGAATACAAAAGCAAACACACACTGTTCGGCCTCCCACTGGTGCACATCAACTGCGGCTATGGCCTGCGGCGTGCAAAAGGCGTCATCGCCATCGGCAATATTGCCACGGGCATCGTCGCGCTGGGGGGATTTGGCGTGGGCGTTGTAAGCTTCTGCGGCATTGGTGTGGGCCTGCTGAGCCTGGGTGGCCTTGCGCTGGGCGGGTTCGCTGTGGGCGGCGTGGCCGTGGGGCTGGTGGCGGCAGGCGGCTGTGCCATTGGTATGTACGCCATGGGCGGCGCGGCCGTTGCTTCCCGGGTGGCCGTGGGCGGCGCAGCTGCGGCGCCTGTCTCTGTGGGGGCGAATGCAGATGCGGGCCTGGTTATCACCGAAGCGACGAAGATGCAGGATGTGGCGGCGTATCTGACGGCGAATTGTCCGGGACTCTGTCCCGCGCTGCGGTGGCTGCTGAGCCTGGGGGCGGCGTGAAGCGCTGCGGCATTCCGTTTTTGCCGAGGCGATAAAGAAACGGGCGGCCTGTCGGAATGCCGAAAAAAGTGAAAAGGTAAAAGAGCTTCCGGAGAAAAAGCTGGCGGCGGCAAAGCCATGCAGCCTTGCGAAGCAAAGTGCAGGCCATGGGGCGGATGCGGCCAAAGGGGAAACTGCGCCCGCAGGCGCGTATAGAAGCGTGCAAAGTCTCCTTGCGGACAACCGCGCCGAAAGGGGATGCGGCCCTTAGCGCTCAGCTGTCCCCTTTTTCATTTCAAACAATGCTGTGCGCCCCGCGGGCCGGCGCGGGGCGTTTAAAGCGAAGCTGCGGCGAAGACCGCCGTGCGCGGCGAACGGGGCCAAACGCCTGTTCGGAAGCACCTTGGCGAAAAAGCAGTTCTTTTCCAAGATGAAACAGGCTGTCCGGCTTGAAAAAACGGGCGGCCCGTTTTATACTGGAAACATTGGCGTGCAGCAGCGCGCCGGACGGAGGGAAACGCCATGGCTGAGAAGCTGCGGAATATGACTGCGGTATACCTTTTCCGGGAGGGGAAACTGCTGATGCTGTACCGGGTCGGCTCCCGCGTGGTAGCGCCGTCCTGGTGCGGCGTAGGCGGCCATTTTGAGCAGGCCGAATTGAACGACCCTCGGGCCTGTGCTCTGCGGGAGCTGCAGGAAGAGACCGGCCTTACGGAGGAAAGCCTGGAGGAGCTGCGTCTGCGGTATATCACGCTGCGCATGAAAAACGGGGAGATCCGGCAGAATTACTATTTTTTTGCAGGGCTGAAACCCGGCGCCGCAGTGAGAGGCACATGTGATGAGGGCAGGCTGGAGTGGGTGCCGTATGACAGCGTGCTGAAGCGGGAGATGCCTTTCACGGCAAAGACCGTTTTGCGCCATTATCTGCGTGTGGGCTGCAGGACCCGGTGCATCTATGGGAGCGTCACCGAAGCGGAGGACAGTGCATTTACGGAGCTTGCGGAGTTTTAAACCGCGCCGTAGGCTTAGCCCGGCGCATGCACAGGACATCGCCCCGATGGGGCAGAAGGGACCGGATCTATGGCGACGTTTTTTCTTTGTATGATCTACGCGGCATTCATCAGCCTGGGCTTGCCGGATTCGCTGCTGGGCGCGGCGTGGCCCGCCATGCAGCCCGCGCTGGGCGTACCGCTGGACAGTGCGGGCGTGCTTTCAATGATCGTGGCGGGCGGCACGGTGGTGGCCAGCCTTTCGGCGGACAGGATGCTGCACCGCTTCGGCACCGGCCGTGTAACGCTGGTAAGTGTGACAATGACGGCCTGCGCACTGCTGGGCTATGCGCTTGCGCCGGGCTTCTGGTGGCTTGCGCTGGCGGCGGTGCCAATGGGCCTGGGCGCGGGCGCGGTGGACGCAGGGCTGAACAACTTTGTGGCGCTGCACTACGAGGCGCGCCACATGAGCTGGCTGCACTGCTTTTGGGGCGTGGGAGCTACATTGGGGCCTGTTATCCTATCGCTGTTCCTGGGCGGGAAGCATGGCTGGCGCGGCGGTTACGGCGCGGTGTGTGCCATCCAGTTCTGTCTGGTGGCGGTGCTGGCCGTCACGCTGCCCATGTGGGACAGATATGAGGACCGGGCGGCTCTGCGGGCCGAGGCCGCGGCCGCGAAGCAGGCGGGCAAAAAACAAAGCACGCTGAACATTCCGGGTGTGAAAGGCGCGCTGGCGACATTCTTTTTCTATTGTGCCATCGAGGCGGCCGCGGGCCTTTGGGGCGCCAGCTACCTGGTGGAAGCACGGGGGCTTTCAGCAGAGGCGGCGGCCCGGGGCGTGTCGCTGTACTTTTTGGGCATCACTTTGGGACGGTTCCTTTCCGGGTTTGCCAGTATGCGTATGAAAAGCGCGGCGTTCATCCGGCTGGGCCAGCTCGTCAGCGCCGGGGGCGCCGTGCTGCTGATGCTGCCGCTGCCTGCCGGGTTCGGCGTGGCGGCAATGGCCGTGCTTGGGCTGGGCTTTGCGCCCGTGTACCCGAGTATGATCCATGAAACGCCTTACCGCTTTGGGGCGGAGCGTTCCCAGGCGGTCATTGGCCTGCAGATGGCATGCGCATATGTGGGCACCACATTTGTGCCCGCTCTGTTCGGCGTGCTGGCCGCACGGTTGGGCATCGGTCTGCTGCCGGCGTTCCTGCTGGCGGGCGTGGCCGGAATGCTGCTGTGTGCGGAACGCGTTCGCACGCTGTGCGGGCGGTAAAGGGGGAGAGGCATATATGCGGCCTTTGAAAATTGCCTTATTGCAGATAGCGCCCTGCGGCGGCTTGGAAGAGAATCTGGAAAAGGGAATCCGTGCCTGTCGGAAAGCGAAGAAGATGGGGGCGGATATCGCTTTGTTCCCCGAGATGTGGAGCAACGGATACAATATTTACGGACGGCCCGCGGAGGAGTGGAAGGCTGAGGCTGTTCCGTCCGGCGGCAGCTTTGTCCGTTCCTTCCAGCGGCTTGCCGGGGAGCTGGAAATGGCCATCGGCGTCACGCTGCTGGAAGAATATGCGGGAGGCCCGCGCAATACGCTTGTTCTTTTTGACAGGTTCGGAGAGAGAAAGCTCGTTTACGCCAAAGTGCATACCTGTGATTTTGATGTGGAGCGGGAGCTGACACCCGGTGAGGATTTTTACGTTTGCGCTTTGGATACCGCCTGCGGTGAAGTAAAAGTAGGGGCAATGATCTGCTACGACAGGGAATTCCCGGAGAGCGCACGGGTCCTGATGCTGAAAGGGGCAGAGCTCATTTTGGTCCCCAATGCCTGTCCTATGGAAATCAACCGCCTTTCCCAGCTGCGGGGAAGGGCCTTTGAAAACATGCTGGCGGTCGCAACCTGCAATTATCCGGCATCTGTTCCGGATTGCAACGGCGGCTCCAGCGCTTTTGACGGCGTAGCATATCTTCCCGAATTGGAGGGCTCGCGGGATACCTGTATCCTGCAAGCGGATAAAGAGGAAGGAATTTATCTTGCCGCACTTGATTTGGCGCGGCTTCGCGCCTACCGCGAATGCGAGGCGCACGGCAACGCATACCGCCGTCCTGAAAAATACAGGCTTCTGGTGGAGCCGCGCGTTGAGCCGCCTTTTGTCCGGGCAGACCGTCGAAAATAGCAGCAGCAAAAAAGCGCGCCCTGAACAGGACTTTTGAAGGTCCCGTTCAAGGCGCTTTTTTGTATTCAGCTTCCGCCGGCCGCGCGCACGACAATGCTTTTTTCTTTCCAGCGGCCGGAGAAATAGTACGGCACGCAGATGGCCAGCCCCAGCGCCCAGCCGATGGCGTAGCAGAAATGGATGTTCATCGGCCCGAAAAAATGCGCCAGCAGATAGGCCGCGGGCACACGGGCCAGCCACAGCGCCGCAAGGCTGGAGATCATAGGCACCATCATCTCGCCCGCGCCCCGCATGATGCTGGACAGCACGAACATAATGGCCAGCATCCAGTAGAACGGCAGAATGCGCGCCAGGTACGCAAATCCGCTTTCAATGACGGCGGGTTCGGTGGAGAACAGACGCATGCAGAAGCGTCCCGTAGGCAGCAGCAGCGCGGCCACCAGCACGCTGAAGCCGCAGCTCATCCACAGCGTGGCAACAGTGCCCTTGTGCACGCGCTCGGGCCTGTTGGCGCCGATGTTTTGCCCAACGAACGTGGTGGCTGCGGTGGCAAAGCTCTGGATGGGCATAAAGGCAAAGGTATCCAGCTTGTTGGCGCCGTTGAAGCCCGCCATAAACGCCGAACCGTAGCTGTTGATGAGCCGCTGCATGGCCATGACGCCGAAGCTGAACAGCGCCTGCTGCACGCCGGCGGGCACGCCCAGCTTGACGATCTGGCCGAAAAGCGCTTTGTCGAACTTGAAGCAGAACGGATGGATGTGGATCTGGGGATATTTTTTGTTGATGTAGAAAATGCCGAATATCCAGCTGAACGCCTGTGCAATGATGGTGGCAATGGCCACGCCCGCTACCCCCCAGTGGAATACCACCACGAACAGAAGGTCCAGTACGATGTTGATGATGCACGCTATGACAAGGAACAGCAGCGGCGTTTTGCTGTCGCCCAGGCCCTGAAGGATGCCGGAGTTGGCATTATACCCCAGGCTGCCGATCAGCCCGCCCAGCACGATGACCATGTAGATCCAGCACTGGTCCGCGGTGTCGGCCGGGACCGCCAGCAGCGCGATGATGGGGCGGCTGACAAGGATGCCCACGATGGAGAGCGGCACGATGCCGACGATGAGCGCGGTATAGATAGTGTCGATGGTGGCCTTCAGGCGTTCGGCGTCGCCCGCGCCGTAGAACTGGCTCACCATGACCATGGCTCCGATGCCCAGCCCCATAAACATACTGGACAGCAGGAACACCACAGGAAACGCCGTACCCACGGCGGCCAGCGCCGTGCTGCCCACAAAGCGGCCCACTACGATGCTGTCCACCATATTGTAAAGCTGCTGGAACATGTTGCCCACCAGCAGCGGCAGCGCGAAAAACAGGATCAGTCTGGCTGGGCTGCCCTGCGTCATATCCGTCATATTGCTTTTTACTGTCTTTGCTTCCATTTCACAGCTTCTCCAAATCGTAAGGCGTTTCCTGATAGACATAATAATTCAGCCAGTTCGAAAAAAACAGGTTGGCGTGGCTGCGCCAGCGGAAAACAACGCCCTTGGCAGGGTCGTCATCCTCAAAATAATTCTCCGGTACGGCGATGGGAAGGCCTCTTTTAGCGTCGCGCTCGTACTCCAGGCGCAGGGTGTCGCGGTCGTATTCCATATGGCCGCACACAAAGATCTGGCGGCCGGAATCCGTGGCGAGGATATGCAGCCCGGCCCTGCCGCTTTCGGCCAGCACACGCAGCGCAGGGCAGGCGTCCACCTCCTCGCGGCAAAGCTCGGTATGGCGGGAATGGGGCGCGTAGAACACTTCGTCAAAGCCGCGCACCAGCGGGTTTTTCGGGCGTGTCACCCGGTGGGCGAAAATGCCGAACACTTTTTGCGGCAGTACGCGCTTGTGGATGCCGTAATGGTAATACAGCGCAGCCTGCGCGCCCCAGCAGATGTGCACCGTGCTGTACACGTGCGTTTTGCTGTATTCAAAAATGGCGCAAAGCTCGGGCCAGTAATCTACTTCCTCGTAGGCCAGCATTTCCACGGGCGCGCCGGTAACGATCATGCCGTCGAAGCGCTCGGTTTTGATCTCGTCGAAGGTTTTGTAAAACGCCTCCAGATGCGCTCCGGGCACATGCGTGCTCTCGTGGGAATCCATGTGCAGCAGCGTCAGCTCCACCTGCAGGGGGCTGTTGGCCAGCATGCGGGCGATCTGCGTTTCGGTGGCGATTTTCGTCGGCATCAGATTTACCAGCAGGATGCGCAGCGGGCGGATGTCCTGCGTCATGGCGCGGGCCCGGTGCATGACGAACACGTTTTCTTCCTCGAGCGCCTTGTAGGCGGGCAGGGTCTGTGGGATGATCAGCGGCATAAAGCGGCGCTCCTTTCTGAACCCGCCCGGGGCGCGGGGCGCTGCCGCAGCGGGGGTACAGCATCCATTGTACGGCATGGCGGCGGCATCCGTCAAGCGCCGTGCGTCCATAATAATAAAGTATAAAGGTATTTACAAAGCGTGCCGGGCATGGTATGGTAAACAAGATAGCGTTTTGTAAAAGGGCGGCACTGTAGCATTCCAAAACGCCGGACCGTACAAAAATTTTTTCGTCACATGAAACAAGGCTCACAGC
The DNA here is from genome assembly GCF_017421385.1 of Ruthenibacterium sp. Classification (NCBI taxonomy): domain Bacteria; kingdom Bacillati; phylum Bacillota; class Clostridia; order Eubacteriales; family Oscillospiraceae; genus Ruthenibacterium; species Ruthenibacterium sp. The sequence continues at coordinate 6,532 of NZ_JAFOIN010000061.1, forward strand.
TTGTGCCTTCGGCGCAGGCGGCTCCATTCAGCGCGATTTCGCCCGTGGGCGAAACCGCCGCACGTTGTGTTTTGGCGAGGGCTTTTGCGAAACAGGACGGAAAAGCTGCAGGCGGGACGGAGTTTAAGGCGTCAGCCGCGGATTGTGCGGTGCGGCCCGGGAAAAAGGAGAATTTTATGTTAACTGTAACCGACGTCAGCCTGCAGTTCGCGGGCAGCACGCTGTATAAACACGTCGATCTGAAATTTGCGGCCGGCAACTGCTATGGCATCATCGGAGCGAACGGCGCCGGAAAGTCCACGCTGCTGCGCATCCTTTCCGGCGCGCTGGAGCCTACCACCGGCTCGGTGACTATGGGCGCGGACGACCGGATGAGCGTTCTGGAGCAGGACCATTTCAAATACGACGAGTACAATGTTATGGACACCGTCATCATGGGCAACCGCCGCCTGTATGACATTATGAAAGAAAAAGAAGCGCTGTATGCGAAAGAGGACTTTACCGACGCGGACGGTGAAAAAGCCGCTGAGCTGGAGGGTGAATTTGCCGAGATGAACGGCTGGGAGGCCGAGACAGAGGCGGACCAGCTTTTGAACGGTTTGGGCATTCCGATGGACCTGCATACCGCGCCCATGTCGGCGCTGGACGGCCGCCAGAAGGTGAAGGTACTGCTGGCGCAGGCTCTGTTCGGCCGGCCATCCATCGTGCTGCTGGACGAGCCCACCAACGGCCTGGACATTGAATCCATCGACTGGCTGGAAGAATTTTTGATGGATTATCCCGGCACCATCATCGTCGTCAGCCATGACCGCCACTTTTTGAATGCGGTTTGCACCCATATCGTGGATATCGATTACAACAAGGTGCAGATGTATGCGGGCAACTACGATTTCTGGTACGAATCCAGCCAGCTGATGCAGCAGCTCATCCGCAACCAGAATAAGAAAAAAGAGGAAAAGATCCGCGATCTGCAAAACTTTATCCAGCGCTTTTCCGCAAACAAATCCAAATCCAAGCAGGCCACAAGCCGCAAGAAGATACTGGATTCCATTACGCTGGAGGAGATGCCCGCCTCCAGCCGCAAATACCCTTATGTGGGCTTTGAGCCGGAGCGGGAGGCCGGAAAGGACATCCTGTTTGTGGAGGGCATCACCAAGACGGTGGACGGCGTGAAGGTGCTGGACAATGTCAGCTTTATCGCCAACAAGGGCGACAAAATCGCCCTCGTGGGCGAAAACGAGGCGGGCCAGACCGCGCTGTTCAAGATCCTGACAGGCGAGATGGAGCCGGACGCGGGCAGCTTCAAGTGGGGCGTTTCCACGAGCCAGAGCTATTTTCCCCAGGACAATTCCGCTTTTTTCGAGGGCTTTGACGAGGACCTTATCTGTTGGCTGCGCCAGTACAGCGAGGACACCACCGAAACATATCTGCGCGGTTTTCTGGGCCGGATGCTGTTTTCCGGCGACGAGGTATACAAGCCCGCAAAGGTGCTGTCCGGCGGCGAAAAGGTACGCTGTATGCTCAGCCGTATGATGATGACCCACGCCAATGTGCTGCTGCTGGACCAGCCCACCAACCATCTGGACCTGGAGAGCATCCAGGCGCTGGCCGACGGCCTGGCGCGCTTTCCCGGCAACCTGCTTTTCTCGTCCCATGACCACCAGTTCATCGATGAGATCGCGAACCGCATCATCGAGCTGCCGCTGGGCCAGCCGGGCTGTCTGGACCGCACGGGCACTTACGAGGAATTTTTGGAATGGAAGCACAACCGGTGAGTGAAAAACGCGCGTTGCTCAAATCTGTTTTCGGCTACGAGGGTTTTCGCCCCGGGCAGGAGCAGCTCATCGACGCGCTTTTGCAGGGACGCGACGCCATGGGCATCATGCCCACGGGCGCGGGCAAATCCATGTGCTACCAGTTGCCCGCGCTGCTGCTGCCGGGCATCACGCTGGTGGTGTCGCCGCTCATCAGCCTGATGAAGGACCAGGTGAACGCGCTGGTGCAAAGCGGCGTGCGCGCTGCATACCTGAACTCTTCCCTGACGGAGGGGCAGACGGCGAAGGCCATAGCCAACGCCATGGAAGGTGTGTATAAAATCATCTACGTCGCGCCCGAGCGGCTGTTCACGCCGCGCTTTCAGAATTTTGCGCAGGGCATGAACATCAGCATGGTGTGTGTGGACGAGGCCCACTGCGTGTCTCAGTGGGGGCAGGATTTCCGCCCCGGGTATCTGGATATCGCCCGCTTTCTGGAAACGCTGCCCCGCCGCCCCGTGGTGGGGGCGTTTACGGCCACGGCCACGGGCGAGGTGCGGGAGGATATCGTGCGCCTGCTGGGCCTCGCGGACCCTGTAACCGTGGTGACGGGCTTCGACAGGCCGAATTTGTATTTTGGTGTAGAGGAGCCGCGGGACAAATACGCGGCCGTCACACGGTATCTGGCGGCCCACACGGGCGCTTCGGGCATTGTGTACTGCCTGACGCGCAAGACCGTGGAAGAAGTGTGCGAAAAGCTGCGGGCTGACGGTTACGCGGCCACGCGTTATCACGCGGGCCTTTCGGCGGACGAGCGCCAGCGCAACCAGGACGCGTTTTTGTATGACGAAGCGCGGGTGATGGTGGCGACGAACGCTTTCGGCATGGGCATCGACAAATCCAATGTCAGCTTTGTGCTGCATTACAACATGCCAAAAAACATCGAGAGCTATTACCAGGAGGCCGGGCGCGCGGGCCGCGACGGACAGCCGGCGGACTGCATTTTGCTGTATGGCGGCAAGGATGTGGTGACGAACCGGTTTTTTATTGAAAAGGACGATGAAAACGACGCGCTGGACGAGGAAACGCGCCGCCTGGTACGGGAGAAGGACGAGGAACGGCTGCGCCGTATGACATTTTACTGCCATTCCGGCAGCTGCCTGCGGGCGTATCTGCTGCGCTATTTCGGCGAGAACGCGCCCGAACACTGCGACAACTGCTCGGTGTGCAGCACGCAGACGGAAAAGGTGGACGTGAGCGGCGAGGCCCGCATCATCTTCCTGTTCCTGAGGGATCTGCGCTACCCGCTGGGCGCGGCCACTGTCATCGACGCACTGCGCGGCAGCGAGAGCGAGCGCGTGCTGCGCCACCGGCTGGAGCGTGCCGACGGCTATGGCCGCCTGCGCAGTGTGTCCGCCGCGCGGCTGCGCGCGATCTTCAACCACCTTACGGCCGCGGGTTATCTGGAACAGGCAGCGGGGCAGTATCCCACGCTTTCACTTGGGGCGCCCGCGCTGGAATTTCTGGAATACGGCGGCACCGTCACGCTGCGCGTGGCCAGGGAGGCACCCCGCGCCCACGAGAGCACGGCGGCATTGCCCGCGGATATGGCGCTGTTCGAGCGCCTGAAGGAACTGCGTTTGAAATTCGCAAAGCGCGCGGGCGTACCGGCGTTCGTTATTTTCACCGACGCGACGCTGCGCGCCATGAGCGCCCAAAAGCCGCGCACGATGGCTGAATTTTTGAAGGTGCCGGGCGTGGGCGGCAAAAAGGCCGACGCCTACGGCAAAGCGTTTTTGGAACGGATCGGGGAGGAAAGCTGACGTGGAAAGCAGTGCGGCGCTGCCGCACGCAGCCCGGGAACTGCTGCTGAAAGGCGGCGGCTGTGCCGTGAACTTCGAGTGTGCGCCGGAGCTTTGCGCGCCTTTGCGCGCGGAGCTGGCCCGAAGCGGGCGCAGCGTTGGCTTCGTGCGTGCGGACGAAGGCTTTTACGACAGAATGAATACGGCCGCTTACCTGCGTCTGTTCGAGCGGATGGCGGGCACACGGGGCATGGCCGACGCCGCGCTGGCCGCCATGGGGCTGGAGGATGCGCGGCGCACACCGCTGCGCCGTTTGACGCCGGCCCAGCGCAGGCGGCTTTCCATCGCGCGGGAGATCGTCCGCGCTCCCGAGGTGTTTTACATCGAAGAACCGCTGGCCGGGCAGGACGCGGAAGGATGTAGGCGTATTCTGGAATGGATGGACGGCGTGCCGTCCACAGGCCGGTGCTGCATCGCGGCCACGGCTTCCACGCGCACGGTCTATCTGCTGCCGGGCGAGCGCTACCATTTGGACGGGACCGGATTGGAAAGGCTTGAGGCCGCCGAGGAAAGCGCGGCGCAGGGCACAGCGGTGGAAAAGATCCCGGCCAAAGCCGGGGAGACATTGCTGCTGTTCAATCCCTCGGACATCGACTTTGCCGAAAGCGCGTCCGGCCGCACGGCGCTCAGCGTCCGGGGCGAAGAATACGCCTGCGCGCTCACGCTGGAGGAGCTGTCTGTCCGGCTGGAACGCTACGGCTTTTTTCGCTGCCACCGCTCCTACCTTGTGAACATGCAGAAGGTACAGGAGGTGGTGCGCTGGACGCGCAACAGCTACGCGCTGCGGCTGGAGAACGGGCCGGAATCCGGTGTGCCGCTCAGCAAGGGCCGCATTGATGCCATGCGGCGGCAGTACCGGTTTTGACAAAGAAGCCGCGTATGGCGGGAGAAAATAAAAGCTGTGCCTGCCCGGGCGGCGTATGCGGCGGGGATGGTGCAGCTTATCGTTTCGATACGGATGCCCGTATCTGCTTTATGGGCCTTTGGAGGAATTTTCGCGCCGGAAATAAAAGGGCGGCGGCGGAAAACGGCGATGGTTTCTGCTCCGTTCATGCCCCGTAATGCTCCGTTCGCCGTTTGGGATGCTCCCTTCACGGCATTTTTGTAGCAAGACTGCTTTTTTTTCGGTAAAATGATATCATTCACCGAAAGGAGCGAACCGCCAATGGACATTCTATCCATGCAGAACGTATCCCTTTCCTTCGGCAGTACCCGGGCGCTGGACGGCCTGAGCTTTGCCGTGAAGGAAGGGGAGATTTTTGGTTTTCTTGGGCCTTCGGGCGCGGGAAAAACCACTACCATCAAGCTTCTCACACGTCAGCTCCGGCCCGGCGCGGGAGAGATTGCCGTATTCGGCGCGCCCATTGCCCGCCTTGACAGCGCGGCTTATGAGCAGATCGGCATTTTGTCCGACAACAGCGGCGTGTACGAGCGTATGAGCATCTATGAAAATATGAAGCTTTTTGCAGACCTGCGCGGCCTGCCCGCCTCCCGCATCGGGGAAGTGCTGGAAAAAGTGGGCCTGGCCGACGCGGGCAAGCGCGTGGCAAAAAAACTCTCCAAGGGTATGCGCCAGAGGCTGATCTTAGCCATGGCCGTGCTGCACCGGCCCCGGCTGCTGTTTCTGGACGAGCCCACCGCTGCGCTGGACCCCGCCACCACGGCGGCCATCCACCGCCTGCTGCGGGAAATGAACGACGGCGGCACGACAATCTTCCTCACCACGCACAACATGGAGGAGGCGGACCGTTTGTGCGCCCGCGTGGCTTTTTTGAACGAGGGGCGTATTGCCGAGACAGGCGTGCCCGCACAACTGAAGCTGAAGTATGCCAAAGACAGGGTGCGCGTATTGCTGGAGGACGGTGAGGCGCTGGAGTGTGCCAGGAATCCAGAGGCGATTGGGGCGCTGCTGGCGGACCTTTCCGGACGGGGCATTGCGTCCGTGCATTCGGAAGAGCCGGACCTTGAAGAAATATTTTTGCAGGTGACGGGGAGGAATTTGGTATGAAAAAGCATCTGCGTGTTTTGCGCACGCTGTTTGTAAAGGACATTGTGGATATGTTCAAAAATCTCAACGTCCTCCTGATGCTGGCGCTGCCGCTGATCTTTATCGTTATCTATCAGTTCGTAGATCTTGGCATGTCGCCCGCTTATCTCCTGATGCTGGGCGTGATGATGAACCTGTGCCTGACGCCGCTTTCCGTGCTGGGCATGATGATCGCCGAGGAAAAGGAAAAGAACACCATGCGCACGCTGATGCTGTGCAATGTGACGGGCGGGGAGTTTCTGGCCGCGAAAACGCTGGCGGTGCTGGCAGGCACTCTGCTGGTGGACACGGTGTTGTTTTTTCTGACGGGCTTCGGCCCGGCGCAGCTTCCGGTATTCCTGCTGGTGTGCACGGCAGGCAGCATAACGATGCTGCTGTTGGGCGGCCTGACGGGGATCGTCTGCCGGGACCAGACCTCTACGGGCACCATTGCAGGCCCGCTGGCTCTGGTATTCATGCTGCCCACCATGTTTGCCGGGATGGGCGGCGTGCTTCAGAAAGTCGCGTCCTTTGTGCCGACCACGGCTACGGCCGATTTAATGTTTCTGGGGCTTGGGCACCAATCGTGGATGGGGGCGAACGTGCTTTGGGACGTCGCTGTGCTTGCCGTGTGGACGGCGGGCAGTGCAGTGCTGTTCGCGCTGGCCTTCCGCAAAAAGGGCGTGGACAACTGAGCGGAATTTTTATCGTTCAATAAACAGCATCCGCCCGCCGGAGACCCGGCGGGCGGATGCTGTTTTCGGTTCAGCGCAGGAAGTATACAAGCTCTTCCTTGGGCGGCTGGGCGGGGGTGACGCTGGCAGCCTCCAGCCAGGGGCCGACGCCGTCATAGATGGGATGCTCCTTTGCGCCCACGGTGGCCGTCACGGTCACCCAGCTGCGGTGCTGCAGCGCGGCGGCGTTTTCCGCCGCGCAGATAAAACCGATGAAAGAGATATCCTCGGCGCAGCATGTCATGCCGAAGCGGCCGGGCACAAAGCAGCCCTTGGGCACACGGGACGTCTGACAGACATAACCCTTGAAGCGCACGGTCTTGCCCATGTATTTGTCCAGGTTGTCCATAGCGTCCAGATACCACAGCCCGAAATCCTCGTCCGCGATGTCTATGACAGGCGCGTCGGTATCAAAGGGCAGCTCATCCACAACGTCGTCGGGGTCCACGCTGCCGTCGGTGCGCTCAAACGCCATCTGGGCGCGGCGGTTCACCATGCGAACGGCGCGGTGCAGGTACGCCTTGTCCGTGGCGTCGGTGCAGCGGTTGAAGATCACCATTTCAGGGTCCTGCAATTTGTCCACGGCAAGCTGGCGCATATTGGTCATATAGGAGGCGAAGGTGGTAGAGTCCGCCAGAAGGATGATCTGGTAGATATCCCAGTCCGTGGGCAGCGCGTCATACAGCGCCTGAAGCGGCCACATACCGTTGTATTCAATGAGCACGCGGTCCACACGGTGTTTTTTCTGGTAGTCTTTTAAAAAAGCGGTGGTCAGGCCGGCCTGCTCCTCCACCGGCAGAAAGCTGACGTTTCCGCCTGCGAACCTTTCGGGGCGGTATTCATTTTCACCTTCCTCGCACAGCAGCACCAGCGTTTTTTCTCCGGTGTTGAAGCCCGGGTCCTCCAGCGTTTCCTGAATGAAAGCGGTTTTGCCCGCGTCCAGAAAGCCCGTGAACAGATAAACAGGGATACTCATGCTCATGCCTCCCCGCCGAACAGCGTTTTGAGCGCCGCTTCGTTGAGCTGTGCGCCGATAACGCACAGGCGGCCGGTGTAATCGGCGGCGCCCGTGCGGATGTCCTGCTCACCGGGAACATAGTCAAAATGCAGCCAGGTCCCGTCCGCCGCGGGGACGATGCCCTTGGCGCGCAGCACCGCGCCGTAGTCGCCGGAATCCAGAGCCGTCAGGCAGAATGCAACCTCAGCCTCGGTGAATTTGCGGGGCGATTCCATTCCCCAGCTTGTGAACACCTCGTCCGCGTGGTGATGCCCCTCGTGGCTGTGATGATGGTGTTCGGCGTGGTTATGGCCGTGCCCGTCCCGGCATGTCCCGCAGGTGCAGTCTTCGCCGTGGTGATGCTCTTCTGCGCTGTGACAGCAGTTTCCACCGTGTGCGTGTGCTTCGTCGTGGCAATGCTCATCCCCGTGGTCGTGGCGGTGTTCATCATGCCCATGCTCATGTCGGCACGCCTCGCAGGTACAGCCATCTTCATGGTGATGATGCGTGTGGGCAGTTTCCCCGGCAAGAGCGGTCAGCTCCGCCATCAGGCTGTTTTTCTGTTCCATCGCGTCCAAAAGCTGCGCGCCGGTGAGCGCGTCCCACGGCGTGGTGACGATGGGGGCCTTTTCGTTGTGCCCGCGCAGCAGCGCAACGGCCGCGGCCAGTTTATCCTCCGGCAGGTTCTGCGTGCGGCTCAGAATGATGGCGCTGGCGTGCTCGATCTGGTTGTTGTAAAATTCACCGAAGTTTTTCATATAAATGCGGCATTTGGATGCATCCGCCACGGTGACGAAGCCCGCAAGCTCCACATCGGCATGCAGGGCCTGAACGGCGCGGATGACGTCGGACAGCTTGCCCACGCCGGACGGCTCGATGAGGATACGGTCGGGATGGTATTCGTCCAGTACCTTTTGCAGCGCCGCGCCAAAATCGCCCACCAGGCTGCAGCAGATGCAGCCGGAGTTCATCTCCGTTACTTCGATACCGGCGTCTTTCATAAAGCCGCCGTCGATGCCAATCTCACCGAATTCATTTTCAATGAGCACCAGCTTTTCGCCCTTGTAGGCCGTGGGGATGAGTTTTTTGATGAGCGTGGTCTTGCCCGCGCCCAGGAATCCGGAAAAAATTGTGATTTTTGTCATTGCTGTTACCTCCATGCAAAACGCCGCTGCATCCAGGGCAGCGGCGTGTAACGTACAAATACGGCGGAACGCGGAACGTTCAGCCCTGGCAGCCGAGCTCATCCCAGTCCTGGAAATCGGCCGGGTCCGCGATTTTGGTCGGATCAGTCACGGGCACGGCGGGCGGCGCCTCCACAGGGTTCACATTCGGCACGGGCGCGAGGGCTGCGTCGGGATCGAAAGGGCGGTAAGGCGCTTCGGGCGCATCTTCGGCGTCCGTACCGTCCTCCTGCGGAAATTCGCCCGTTTCAACAGTGTATACTACGTCGTCCAGCGCATCGTCCTGCGGCCAAACCTTCTCGATCAGCTTAACAGCGGCCACGGCGGCGCCGGCCACGAGGCCGATGCCGACCAGTTTGGAAAGAAAGCTCATGATATCCCTCCTTGGGGTGTTGTAAAACCGTCTGCAGACGCTTTTTATACATTATAAGCATCGCGGGCAGATAAATTCATTATACACAAGAGCGGTGTAATTTGCAAGTTGAAAATTTTTAGCACTCGATATAATAGAGTGCTAAAAATTCATGTTTTGTTCATAAATTTAGCGAAAATAGTTCACGAACAGCCTTTATAATAAAAATTGTTCCGAAGGGGAACAAAAAAGAACATGTTCCGGCAAAACAACCTGCCTGCGCGCGGGCGCCGGGAAAAATAAAGTACGCACAGAGAAAAGGAGCAGATTATGTTTGACTTGATTCCGTTTGGCCGCAATGAACGCAATTTGTTCAATTATCTCGATAATGTGGAGCGCAGCTTCTGGGATGGCAGCATTTCCAATATGGCACAGTTCCGCTGCGATGTGCAGGACAAAGGCGACAGCTATCTGCTGGAGGCAGAGCTGCCGGGCTTTGAGCGCGAGGACATCGGCATTGATCTGGACGGTACAACGCTTGTTATCACGGCGCGCCACAGCAGCGAGAGCGGAGAAAAGGACAAAGACGGCAACTATCTGCGCCGGGAGCGCAAGTTCGGCTCGTTCAGCCGCAGTTTCGACGTTTCGGGCGTGGATACGGAACACATCAGCGCCGCATACAAAAATGGTGTGCTGGAGCTGACGCTGCCCAAGCAGGCGGCGCAGGTCCCGCAGGCGCGCCGCATCGAGATCGCTGGGGAATAAGCCCCCAAGCACGGCAGAAAAAGGAAGAAAAAGGCCCGTGGGCCCCCGCAGATACGGCGGCCCACGGGCCTTTTTATGAGATGGATGCAGTGCAGGGAAAGCAGTGTGCTGTACGGGAAAGCGCTGCGGGCCGTTTTACCGGCCCGCAGCGCGCGCCCCGTCCGGACATTCCAGCGCCCAGATCTGCCTGTCCCGACGGAACACAAGGCAGGTGGCAGCACCCAGCAGTCCCAATAGGAAGAACAGAAGCGCGGCGCCCGAGCCCTTTCCGGCACCGAACAAAACGCACAGCAGGCTTCCGGCCGGGCGGCGGGCCATGAGCGGCTCGAATACCTTGTCCACCAGCAGGCCGCCGGCAAAGTACCCCAGCGGAATGGTGAAGAACTGCAGCGTATTGCGCGCAGCAAACACACGCCCCTGCATGGCAATGGGGATGTGAGTGCGCATCAGCACGTCCAGGTTGGCATTCATCAACGGGATGGCGGCCCAGCCCAATACCGCGCCCAGACACCAGACGGGGACGCTGCGGCCGAAGGCAAGAAAAAAGTTTTCCGTACTCATGGCCAGCAGCAGGGTATTGCAAACCGCCCGCACACGGCTTTTGGGCGGCGGCAGCGCCGAGGCGGCGGCACTGCCCAAAAGCAGCGCGGCTCCCGTAGCGGTGTTGACGGCACCCAGAGCAGCCTCGCCGCCGCCTTGGCGGGAAAGCAGCATGGCGGGGAATGCCGCGTTGTAGACCGACGCGGTGAAATTGATGGCGGCGAGGAACAAAATCAGGTGAAGGATGCCCCGCTGTCCCTTTAAGAAGCGCAGCCCCTGCCGGGCACAACGAAGCACGCTCTCTGCACGGGCAGCGCCGGAGGGGGCTGCGGGCAGCTTCACCAGAAACAGCAGCGACAGAAACGCGGCAAAAAAGGTGAACAGATCGAACAAAATGACGGCATGGATGCCGGCCAGCGCCAACAGTGCCGTGGCAAACATCGGCGTCAGCATGTTGATCAGAGAGTTGGCGAGCGAACGAAGGCCGCTGGCTTTCTGGTAATGTCTTTCGGGCGTCAGCAGACTGATGGTTACATCCGCGGCGGGCTGCTGCACGGTGTTCATCAGTCCGTTCAATGCGTTGAGACAGTACAGGTGCCAGATCTCCAGCTGTCCGGCCTGAAGCAGTACCAGAACAGCGACCGTGCACAGTGCAGCAAAGCTGTCACTGGCCAGCATAACGGCCTTTTTGTTCCAACGGTCGCTCAGAGCGCCTGCGAAAATGCTCATCACAACATAGGGCGCATAGGAACATACGGACAAAAGCGCTGTGGTGAGTGCAGAGCCCTGCGCCTGGTAAGACCAGACGATGAGGGCGAAATTCGTCATTGCGCTGCCCAGTGCGGAAAAGGACTGGGTCAGCCATAAGATCAAAAAGCCGCGCAGCTCTCTGATCAGTACTTTGAAAGATCTCATATCGACTTTGCTCCTTTTTGTTTGAAATACTTCAATCCAAAAATGCAAAGTCTGCCGGGTGTGGACCGCTATGCGAACCGCACACCGCCGGGACGAATGCGGGGAAGATGCTCCATGCAGGCTCGTCCTGTCAGACCTTGCATGGAGCGGACGCGATGCAGAGCTTCACCGTGCGTATCCTCCTTTTCTTCACGGAAGGAGCCGTCACAGCCAGGTGACAAGTTCTTCCAGGGATTTGCGTTTTTTGGTGCGCAGCGCATCGTCCGCGCGGGCATAGCCGATGGCGATGATAAGACGCACACGGGCGTTTGTGTTCAGCAGCGCCTGCAGCGTTTTCTCGTCGAACCAGCCCAGGATGCAGGTGGAAAGCCCCAATTCGTGGGCGCGGTAGACGAGCTGGGACACAGCCAGGCCGATGTCCGCGGCGCGGTAGTCCTGGTCTTTCAGCTTTGCGCCCACGGCGGCACTGCGGTTGTAGGGCTGCTCCGCCACGACGATGAACGCGGGACAGTCGCCGGCAAATTTGTTCATACCCAGACTTTGGGTGGCGGCGCCCACAGCACGGGCCGTGCCGTCTACGGCCACATAAAAATGGTATGGCTGGCTGTTGCAGGCGCTGGGCGCAAGGCGCGCGGCTTCCAGCACCTGCGTCAGCACGGCGCGGTCCGGTGTGCGCACAGGGTCAAACGCGCGGCAGCTCTGGCGCGTTTCGGTCATTTTTTTATAGTCCATTCAAAATCCCCCCTGTTTCAGGCTGCAAAAAGCCCCGCGCACAGTACAGGCGGGGCGGTAAGGCGCCGATGGTGCCGCGCGCCCTCCCGTCATGGATGCTCGGCCGTGGCCACCAGATATTTGTAGATCTGCGGCTTGAATTTCTCATACAGGCCAAGGCTTTCGTACAGGCCTTTATAATAGGTGAACAGCTTGGCCTTGGTTTTCACCACGCCTACAAGGTCGATTTGTGTATGAGTGATGCTTTTTTCGTTTTTGACGTAATAATACACCGGGGTATCCACCGCGCAGAAGCGGTGGGCATAGCGGATGTATTCCAAATTGAACAGGAAATCCTCGCTCCAGTTCAGTTCCTCCCGGCACAGCACGCCGTTGTCCCGGATGAGCGCCGTGCGGTACAGCTTATTCCACAGCACGCCGTAGTAGAAGCTGGCCGGTTCGTCCATCAGCTCCCGCGCAAATTCGCGCTGGTCCATCACGTCGCGGCGTTTTAAGAAGCCGTGGCGGGTGGTTTTGCCGCCGTCTACGCGGTAGTAATGCGCGATCACCATGTCCGCACCCGCGTGTTCGGCCCGCTCAATGAGCGTGGCCGTGGCGCCCGGAGCAAGGTAATCGTCGCTGTCCACAAACTGGATGTATTTGCCCTGTGCGGCCGCGATGCCCGTGTTGCGCGCGGCGGAAACGCCCGCGTTTTCCTTGTCGATGACATGGACACGGGGGTCGATGCGTTCGTACATGTGGCAGATGGGGCTGGAAGCGTCCTTGCTGCCGTCGTTGACGAGGAATACCTCGATGTTTCGGTAGGTCTGTTTGCGGACGCTCTCGATGCAGCGCGCAAGGTCCGGCGCCGCGTTGTACACGGGGATGACGATGGATACGAGCGGTTGTTCCAAGGGTGCCTCCTTTGCTGTTTCGGTGTGGATGTGCGGAAAAGAAAACGTTATTTACATCATGGGCTTGTCCAGCGCGGCGGCGCCCGTCCACAGCTTGTGGTAAACGCCGTGCTTTGCCATCAGCTCTTCGTGGGTGCCCTCTTCCTCGATGCCGTTCTCGCCCAGCACAAGAATGCGGTCCGCGTGCTGGATGGTCGTCAGGCGGTGGGCGATGGTGAGGGTGGTGCGCCCCTGGGCCAGCCGCGCCAGGCTCTGGCCCACCAGGTGTTCGCTTTCATTGTCCAGCGCGCTGGTGGCCTCGTCCAGAATGA
>NZ_JAFOIN010000062.1:0-30176 GCF_017421385.1 Ruthenibacterium sp.
CGGCACGGCCAAGGCGGAGCGCAACCTGCACATCATCGGCACAAAGGGCGAGATCAAAGGCGTGTTCGACGATTCGGTGTTTACGGTGCGCACCATCGACACGGCCAGCGAGAGCGGCTGGCGCGAGGAAGTGGTGGACCTCGCCATCGGCGGAGACAAAAGCGGCATGACAGGTTCCCACGGCGGCGGAGACCTGCGGCTGGTGGAGGACTTTGTGCGCGTGCTGCAGGGCGAACAGCCGTCCATCTCCTGCACGAACATCAACGATTCCCTCAATGGCCATCTGGCTGTGTTTCAGGCGGAAAAGGCACGCAAAACGGGAACCGTATGCACGATGCCGCAGGTATAAAAACGCCGCATCCGGCCGGTTCATACAAAAAAGCTCCCGCATGGAGGCCGCATCTGCGGCCCCCCGCGGGAGCTTTTTTATTGCTCCGCAATAAAAACGTATCTCAATGGCCGCGGGTAAGGACGGCCCGCGTGGCCGAAAGAATAGCCTGTGGCTGTTTTTTTTCGGACATTGCGCCTGAGCGGCGGCGAACAGCCAAAGCGATGCGCCTGAGGACGCAAGGCGTCATCCATCCTCCAGTGTGTATTTCAAAAGAGAAAGCCCGCGGAACGCGGCGTATTCCTGCGCGCGTATTTCCAGCATGCTTTGCTGCCGTGCCGAAAACGCCTGCCAGGCTGTGACGGAAAGCTCCAGCCTGTCCCGGACGGTCCGGGCCGTCCACACGCCGGAGATGCGGCCATCCAGCACGACAGCGCCGGGATTGCCGACGGTGCGCCACACCAGCTTCTGAAGCGCTTTGTCGGGCAGCAGCACGTCCCGGTCCCGGGTGTCGAGGTAAGGGTCGTGCGGCCCGAGCAGGAGCAGCCGCTCCTGCGGGCCGCAGGGATGGGCCAGCGCATCGCGGTCGGCAGAAAGGAACCAGCGCGCTTTGTCCTCCACAGATACCGGCTCCAGTTCCTGCGCCACGCTGTTCCAAAGCCGCCGCGCCTGTGCGGGCGAGCAGCCGAGCCACTCTGCCAGGAGGGCCGGCGTGGAGGGGCCGTGGCAGTGCAGGAATTTTCGTACCAACAGCCTGTCCGCGTCTGGCGGAGTTTCGGGCGCGCGGCCCAGCCAGCTTCGGAACGACGCAAAGGTCGGGCTGCCGCCCCGGCGGCAGCCAAATACCACAAGGCCGGAAAAGGAACAGGGCCGCAGCAGGAACGATACGGCCGCGCCGCCCACAGTCTGCCGGTCCGGCGCGCCGTACATAGAGGGGGAGTCCCACAGTGTCCGTTTTTCCGACGGCAGGCGTTCCCGTACGGCATCCGCCAGCACACGGTCCAGCGTTTCCTTGCCTTGAACGGTGTGGGCATCCAGATACCCCGCTGCCTGCTTCACAAGCGGCAGCAGGCTGTCAAAGCTCATTTGCAGGTGCTCCAGCGCCAGAGCGATGCCGCGGGTATAGATCCACGGCGCTTCCCCCTCAAGCGCGGCGAGCGGGGAGAGAAAAATTCCGCTTTCCGCAGTGGGAAACACAACGGGCACGCCCCGGTAGCTCCAGGCCTGCAGCAGGGTTTTCCGGCGGTACAGCGCGTCGTGCAGCTCCGGCAGAGTGCAGCCTTCCACGCGGTTGAACAGAGCTGTTTCCCACGCACCGGGCGGCGAGTTCTGTACTCCGCAGGCCCCGGCGGCGGTTTCAATTTGCCCGGATGGGAGCATTTTGTCCAGATGATGTGCCCGGAGCCGAAAGCTCCGCACAGCTTGCGCACGGATGTCCACAGAATACGCCCCGCTTTCCTTTTTTGAACCGTCTTGTCATCATTATACCATGACGCCGCGAAGCGGCCACAACAAAACCGCACGTGCTGCGGTTTTGGATGGTTCAATGTTCTCAAAGCCCTGTGCGCCGGCACAGGGGCGTGTGCCTTGCACACGCACAGCCGCGCAAGCGGCAGCTTTGAGGTTATTATACCATGACGCCGCGAAGCGGCCTCAACAAAACCGCATTGAGCGCGGCGCTTTCGCCCAAAGGGCGAAATGCGACCGGATGGGAGCAAGCCGCCCCGCGCGAGGATGTGCCTTTGAGCGCGGCGCTTTCGCCCAAAGGGCGAAATGCGACCGGATGGGAGCAAGCCGCCCCGCGCGAAGATGTGCCTTTGAGCGCGGCGTTTTCGCTCAAAGGGCGAAGTGCGTGCGGGCTGCGGGCCTGGCCAGCCCGGTTGGCACAGCAAATGCCTGCCGGGGAAAAAATCTGGCCCGGTCTGTTTGAAAAGCGAAAGCCGCTTTTGCCGCAGACCGGGCGGGGAAAGACTGTGTCACGCCTGCCCGGGAGCAGGCAATTCCTCCGGCGGCACGCTGTGCACGACGGGGGAGCAGACGCGGTGGATGAGATAATGCAGATAGTCGATATCCTTGAACAAATCCAGCCCCTGAGACTGGGATTTCATTGTGCCCTGCAGTGAGCGCATTGCCACAAGCAGGCCCGGCGCTTCGTCAAATTTCACCGTCAGCCCGCCGTCCGGCCGGAACACGAATTTCAGCAGACGGGAGCTGGAGCTTTCCAGAAAACAAAGCGTCACTTTCAAAACGGGTTCGTCGTCCTCGTTGGCGGTAAAGCGCCCCGTCACGCCCACGGCGAAGCGGTTGCCGCCCAAGTCCAGCTCGTATTCCAGCGCGTTTTCAAAGCCCACGGGAATGCAGTACTCCACGCCGCCTTCGGTCCAGAGCAGCGAAAGCGTGTTGTCCCCCACACGGAAAGCTGCTTTTTCCGAGCCTTTGGTATACCAGTCCTCCATGCAGCCCAGAATGGCGGGCAGCAGGCCGGCCCGGTTTTCCTCCAGCCGGTATGTTTGGGCGAGAGCGGGGCGCACGCTGTCCGGGATGGGAGAGGGAGCAGACGGCGCGGCAGGGGGGAACAGTGCGTTACGGACACGCGCGTACCAGGGATGCCTGACGGGAACAGGCGGTTCCGGCACAGCCTCGCCGAAGCGCAGATGCGCCGCCGTAAAGGCAAGGCGCGCGTCTGCGGAGGGGTCGGCCGGCAGGGGCGCGGGAGCACGGGCCACGGCCTTCAGAAATTCTCTCACAGCGGTGTAGCTGCGGCTGCGGGTAAATAAATTGCCCGCGCCTGCGTTCACGGCCAGCACCAGGTCCAGGTCCGGCGCAACGACGACATACTGGCCGAACATGCCGTTGAACATATAAGTGTGGTCGGCGCTGTGCGGCCAGAGCTGATAGCCGTATTCTTCGCCGTTCTCATGCACGGTGTCGGGTTTGACGGCGGCTTCCACCCAGGCGGCGCTCAAAAGGCGCTGTTCCTTTCCGTCGGCACCCGTCCATTTGCCCTTTTGCAGATAGAGCTGGCCCAGCTTGGCGATGTCCTCCAGATAAACGTACATGCCCCAGCCGCCTTTTTCGATGCCCTGGGGGCAGGTCTCCCACGCTACATCGCCGAAGCCCAGCGGCTCGAACAGGCGCGGGCGCAGATAGGCCGAAAGACCCAGCCCTGTTTTGCGCTTGACGATGGCGGAAAGCATGTAGCTGTTCATGCTGTTGTAATCGAATGCGGAGCCGGGCTCGAACAGAACATCTGCGTCCAGAAAGCCTTTGACCCAGTCGCCTTCCAGAACCGCGCCGGCCTCCTTGAAAGCGACGCCGCTTGTCATGGTGACGAGGTGCCGCACTGTGACGGCGCGCATGCGGCGGCTGGTGAGCAGGCCGCACTTTTCAGGAAAGATCTCGCATACATGCTCGTCCAGTGAAAGGCGGCCTTCATCTGCCAGCATGCCTATGGCGGTGCCCGTCACGCTTTTGCACATGCTGTGCGTCACATGCCAATACCGGCTTGAATAGGGCGCGTACCATCCCTCGCTCACCACACGGCCGTGGCGCAGTACGATGCAGGCATGGGTGCCGCACTCGGCGCCGGACAGGCTGCGGTACAGCGTATCCAGCGCGGCAGCAGGCACACCCTCGTCCCGCGGCGCACTGCGCGGCAGGAGTGTGGGCAGCCTGCCCGTGCGGGGCGGCTTTTGCGGCCGCACGGGGAACGGCAGGATGTTGTCCGTATCGTTCAGCAGATATTTGCGGGCGTAATTCAGCATTTTGATGTTGCTGCGCAGTTCCATGAATGGTTCTCCCTCAGCCCGGGCGCGCGCGGAGCGGCCTGCCGGGCGGTCTGTCTGTAAATATTTTCCGACAACTAAAGTATAGCATCTTTGCACAGTTTTTCTATAAACAGTTTGTAAAGAATGTCGTGAGCCTGTGTCTGCGCCCGCTTCCCGAACGGCGGGCGGAAGCGCGGCCGTGCGCGCGAACGGGGGATGCAGCATACCGGCCCTCCTCCGGGAGCGTTCTCCCGTTTCTTTTGAGGATTGGCGTGCAGGGCGCGGTGTAATCCGCCGTTCGGAGGAGGCGGCAAAAAAGCATGCGGCCAGGGGAAAGCAAACGCCCGGAACCGCCGGAAAAGACGGTCCCGGGCGCGGAAGGGTCATTCCACCGTCACGCTCTTGGCCAGATTGCGGGGTTTATCCACGTCGCAGCCGCGCAGCACGCTCATGTAATAGGCAAACAGCTGCAGCGGTACAATCAGCAGCAGCGGCATGAACACGCCCTCAAATTCGGGCAGGCGCACCACATGATCCACTGCGTCGGCAGGGACCTTTGCGTCCTGTTTGCAAAGCAGGATCACCCGGCCGCCGCGTGTCTTTACCTCCTTGACGTTGCTGATGGTTTTTTCATATACGCTGTCCTGTGTGGCAAGCGCCACTACGGGCGTACCCTCCACGATCAGAGAGATGGTGCCGTGCTTCAGCTCGCCGGCCGCGTAGGCCTCGCTGTGCACATAGCTGATCTCCTTCAGCTTGAGGCTGCCCTCCAGCGAGAGCGCATAGTCGAACCCGCGTCCCATGAAGAACAGATGATCGCTGTTCATGAACTGGCTGGCGAGGTATTTGATGTTGTCACAGTCCTTCAGAATGGGGCGCAGCAGCTCCGGAACGCGCTGCAGCTCGACCGTCAGGTGGCGCACGATGCATTCGTCCTGTGCGCCGCGGACCAGCGCCAGACGCAGCGCGAACAGATACAGCACGGCCATCTGCACGCTGTACGCCTTGGTGCTGGCGACGGCAATCTCCGGCCCGGCGTAGGTGTACAGAACCCAGTCGGCCGCGCGGGCGATGGAAGAACCAACCACGTTCACCACAGCAAGCGTTTTTGCGCCGCGCTCCCTGGCAAGCTTCAGTGCGGCCAGCGTATCCAGAGTCTCGCCGCTCTGGCTGATGATGACCACCAGATCGTTTTTGCCAAGGATGGGGTCCCGGTAGCGGAATTCACTGGCGATGTCTACATAAACGGGCACGCGGGCGATGCGCTCAATGGCGGTCTTGCCGACCATGCCGGCGTGCATGGCTGTGCCGCAGGCAACGATGTGGATATTCTCCACTCCTGCAAGGTATTCATCCGTCAGTCCGGGCACGCCCAACGCGGGCAGGCCGTCCTGTACGCGCGGATTGACGGTGGCGCGCAGGGCCTCCGGCTGCTCGTGGATCTCCTTGAGCATAAAGTGAGGATAACCGCCTTTTTCGGCAGCGCCGATGTCCCAGTCGGCCGTGAGGTGCTGCTTTTGCACCGGATGGCCGAAAGCGTCGTATACGTCAATCTTATCCGCGCTCAGCACAGCGATCTCGCCCTCTTCCAGCACCGCATAATCGCGGGTATAGCGCAGCAGAGCGGGAATGTCGCTGGCGAGAAAGTTTTCTCCGGCGCCGTAACCGACGATCAGAGGGCTTTCCTTGCGCACGGAGAAGATCTGCCCGGGAAAATCTTTGAACAGGATGGCGAGCCCGTAGCTGCCGCGCACCTGCTCCAGCGTCCGCAGGATGGCGTCCAGCGGTTCGCCGTGATAGTTGTGGTCCAGCAGCTTTACCAGCACCTCGGTGTCTGTTTCGCTGCAGAATTCATAGCCTCGTTTCATAAGGTGCTCCTTGAGCTGGGCGTAGTTTTCAATGATGCCGTTGTGCACCAGGCTGACGCGCGCGGCGCAATGGGGATGGCTGTTTACGTCGCTGGGGGCGCCGTGCGTAGCCCAGCGTGTGTGCCCGATGCCGCAGTGCGAGGCCATGGGCGGCATGCCGTTCAGTTTTTCTGCCAGAACGGCCAGCCTGCCCTGTGCTTTGACGACCCGGATCTCATCGTTTACGCACAATGCGACTCCGGCTGAATCATAGCCCCGGTATTCCAGCTTGGAAAGTCCGTCCAGCAGTACGTCCGTGCTCTGGCGCGAGCCGATATATCCAACAATTCCACACATAAATTCTATCTCCCAACATTGTCATTTGAAAAATGGTACAATGCGAAAGACGCAAAAACACAAAACAATACCAAGGCCATGCCGCCGCGCAGAAAAGCGCCGCATGGCCTGCCGAAAGACACAACACGTCCGGGGCGTACCCGGCCGGCGCGCCCGCGTTTTTGCGTCTTTGCATTTATGTATTTTGTGCCGCGCCGCTTAAGCTGCGGCACAGCCGAAGAGACAGGCGTACCGCGGCGGCGCCCGGAGGCTGCCGCGGTCGGATAACGTCTGTCCGGGCGGCGTACTGCACCGCCCGCAAAAAAACGCCGCCCGCCGCGCGGGGACGCAAAATTTTATGTGTAAAATCCCGGTGTGCCATGCGTCTCTGTTTCGGCGTTGCCGCCGTGTTTTGCCCGCATGGTGTCGGCCGCCCGGAACCCCGGCCGTGGGAGCATCCGCCGAATCTTTCGATGCCGCCCGCTTCGGCACATTGCCGAAAACGGGTTATCTCCCATCCTCGTCACCCTTCGTGGCGGTGGGCAAGCCCATGGGGAAGCAGCGCTTCCCGCTCCGCTGTTGCAAAAGGGCCCGGCGCTTCATAGCTGCATGGAATATCAAACCTCCCGGTGTTGTAAAGCCGGCGCCCCGCGGCTCAGTGCATTTTCATCAGCCTTGCCCGAAAGCGGGCGCAGTACAGGCCGATGATGCGGGCCACGGCGACGTCGTATATCACAAAGGTGACGTTGCCCATCAAGAGCAGCAGCCCCGTGAACGGGATGCCCATGCTCTCGAATTCCTCGACAACGGCGCCGATGGGAAACAAAAATAAAATGAT
The DNA here is from genome assembly GCF_017421385.1 of Ruthenibacterium sp. NCBI lineage: Bacteria > Bacillati > Bacillota > Clostridia > Eubacteriales > Oscillospiraceae > Ruthenibacterium > Ruthenibacterium sp. The sequence goes on from NZ_JAFOIN010000062.1 coordinate 7,117, forward strand.
GCCGTACATGCCGACGATGCATGCGTTGAACACGGCCAGCTTGACGGCCCACTGGGCCGCACGGGAGCGCATGCGCTCGATGCTGGCCTTAAGCAGGGGATAAAAGCCAAGAAAAAAGACGAAGATCAGGCTCATTTCCTTATCGGGAACGACAAAGAGCGAGAGCAGGCCGATGGCGGCGTACAGAATATAGCCTGTTTTTATGCCGAATTCAATGGCCACGGGCACGATGAGAATGCCCGCAAGCGCGGGCGCGACGTAGGTGGCCAGCGGCAGGATGCCGCCCATCAGCATCAGGACGGCGGCCAGCGAGCCGAACACGCCGGAAAGCGCGATCTTACGGCTTTCACTGCTGCGTTTCTGCATGGCGTCAGCAGCCTCCCCGGCCGCAGCCGCAGCACATGTCCATGCACATCATGGCCGTGCACATGTCGCAACAGGAGCAGCCCACGGCCTGAGCGCCCGCCATACCGTTGTTCCCATAAGGGTTGCCGGGCATCGCGCCGCCGGCGCTGTTCTGCAAATTGCGCAGCGCGGCCTCATATTCCCGGTTGCCCGGAGCAAGGCGGCACGCCGTCTGGAAATAGCGCAGCGCGTCGGCTACCCATCCCTTATAATAATATGCGCTGCCCACAAGGAAGTTCCATTCCGCGTCGTTGGCACCGCCCTGGATCGCGTTCAATTCCGCAAGGGCCTGCTCCACCGCGCCGCTGTTGATCATCTGGCGGATGGCTCGGTAGCGTCCGTTGGCCGCCGCGCCTGTGTCCGGCTCCGGCTCGCCTGCGTTTGCAGCGCGCCTGCTGTTTACGGGCGTGCCGGTGCGGATGGCGCCCATCAGCGCGTCGAAAGCCTCGTTCAGTTCGGTCATTTTGGCCTCGGCCTCCTCGCGCAGGGGGCCGGCCTCATAATTGTCCGGGTTGTACTTCTGCGCCAGAGCCCGGTATGCGGTTTTGATCTCTTCTTCTGTCGCGCCCTCGGTAAGGCCCAGAACTTTGTATGCGTCCATTTGAATTCCTTTCTGTTGTCGGATGTCAGGCTGTATGTTTCCGCCGCACGGAGCGGAGATGCATCACGTTCCGCGCACAGCTTTATGCGCCGTGCCTGGGCTGCGTGCGCTTTTGCCCGGCCAGTGCGATGCTCTGCGGCAGGCCGAGAAAGACGATGTTGTCCAGGATCGCCTTGCAGGGCCCCGGCTCCAGCAGGTTGTAGGCCAGAGCCGCCTCGCCCGCGCACATGCGGCACAGGCGCTGTGCCTCGGCCACTGCCTCCGCCTTGGAAAGGCCCTGTAGCGCAAACACATTGTACGCGCCGTTCCGGGTGTCCTTTTCGTAATCCTCGGCCGCGTCCAGGTAATAGATGATCTTCCCCACAAACAGGCCCATGCGCTCCAGCGCACGGCTGCCCGGCGCGGCCAGGCGGAACAGCGCGGCCGTCATGCGGGCCGTGGGGTCCGCCGCTTCATCGGCGCTTTTGCTGGCGCGGCGCTCCAGTGCCTGCTGGGCGGCCGTCTGTTCGCGCAGCGTCTCGTCCAGCGCGGGCCTGCGGACGGCCGCCTTTTTGCGCATGCGGCTCAAAAAGGGCCACAGGACCAGAGCGGGCAGACGCTTGAAAAAACGTTCGTCCGCAAGGTCGTCCGCCAGCTTGTAATACACCGTCAGCACCAGCGCGTCCGCAGCCAGGGCAAGGCCTGCGGTGCTTTGGCACATCGGCCGTTTTTCCACCGGGTTGGCCATGCAGCGCTCCGGGCACATACGCGCCTGCGTGCCCGCCATACCGTCCGCCAGCAGAGCCGGCAGGACAAGGTCGTAATTCAGCAGAAAACGGGACAAAAAGCCATATTCACGCTTCAGCTCCTTGCACAGGCCGCAGTAATAGGCGCGGTAGGCGTGCCACTCGCGCACCTTCAGCTCTGCTGTCAGGGGCAAAACATAGCCGAACATGTGTGCACGCCCTTTCCGCTGCAAGATACGAAACATATTCAGTATACAATATCTTGTGCCTTTTTACAATTCTCACGACGGATTTTCAGGCTTTTTGCTGTTAAAATTTGCATTTTTTTCATATTCCGGCCGTATTTTGTCCACAGCAGGCGGGGCGACGGCGGCGGTTACGGCTTTTTTTCCAGATGGTCCACGGTATCGAAGCGGTAGCCTGCATTTTTGAACCAGCGGATAACGTCCGGCAGCGCGGCGGCCGTGTTCTTCGTGGCGTTGGTGTCGTGCATCAGCACCACGCAGGTGTTTTTGTCGCCAACCTCGCGGATGATGTTGTTGTAAATGGTAGAGGCCGAGGGGTGGCCGCCGAGGGAATCCTCCGCGCACACGTTCCAGTCGACATAGGTGAAGCCGCGGCTTTCCGCATCGGCTTTCAGCTTTTTCATGATATCACTGCCGCCGTAGCGGTGGCTGACGGTGTTGGTGCTGCCGCCGGGAAAGCGCAGCCATTTGATTTCATGGTCCGCGGGCACATATGGAAGCAGCTTTTCGCGCAGCTTCTGCAGATCATCCCAATAGGCGTCCGGGCTTTTATAGATGCTTTTGTAATCGTGGCTGCAGGTGTGCAGTGCGATGAGATGCCCTTCCTGGACGGTGCGCTCCAGCAGGGGCAGGTATTCCTCGTTGTTGTCTGCCGCCATGACAAAAAAAGTAGCGGGCACGCCCTCGGCCTTCAGCGTGTCCAGCACGCTTTCCGTAGTGGCGGAGGGGCCGTCGTCGAATGTCAGATAGACCACCTTGTCCGCGGCCGCGCCGCTCTGCGCGTCCGTGCTGCCGGAGACGGAAGCCTGCACGGCCATGACGGCCCGCGTGTCCGCAAGGTCCTCCTGTGTACAGCCTACAGGCGCGCCGCCCGGCAGCAGGTGCATGCCCAGCCCCGCCGCCGCGCACAGGCACAGCCCCAGCACGGCGCCGCGCCGCGCCCGTTTTGAAATGCGTACTTGCTTCAGCTTGTCAAACAAATCCATCGCCGCCTTCGTTGTTGCTTTATAGGGGAATTCCTCGTATACTATACTTTATGAAAGCGCCCCCGCGGATATCACACAACCCGGGAGGCAAGGCAAAGGAGACAAGCGAATGACCGAATATATTACACTGGCGCTGGCGGGTATCGCGGCTGTTTTGTCGCTGGTCTGCGTACTTATCAGGCCGAAACAGGGGGCGACACTGCGCGACCTGCAGAACCTTTCACAGGAGCTGCAGGAAGAGATGCGCGCGCTGCGCACGGAGGTGGGCGGCACCATCCACGGAACGCTGCAGTCCACGGCGGAGCTTCAGGCAAACGCACAAAGGCAGGTGGCGGAGGCGCAGAACACCCGCCTGCGGGAGCTGAGCGAACAGCTTGCCGTGCGCCAAACCGCGCTGCAAAAAGCCGTGACGGACCAGCTGCAGTTCATTGAGCAGCGCATGAAAACGGGCGCGCTGGAGAGCGAGCAGAAGCTGGAGAACATCCGCACCACGATGGAAACGCGCATTGCGGCCATGCAGGCGGACAACGGCAAGCGCCTGGACGAGATGCGCCACACTGTGGACGAGAAGCTGCAGAAAACGCTGGACGAAAAGCTGCAGCAGTCCTTCAGCCGTGTGAGCGAGCAGTTGGAGAGCGTATACAAGGGCCTGGGCGAGATGCAGACGCTGGCAACAGGCGTGGGCGACCTGAAAAAGGTTTTGAGCAATGTGAAAACGCGCGGCATTTTGGGAGAGATCCAGCTGGGCGCGATTCTGGAGCAGATCCTTGCGCCGGAGCAGTACGCAGAGAACGTGGCTACCGTGAAGGGCAGCAGCGAGCGCGTGGAATACGCCGTGAGGCTGCCGGGCGACGGCACCTCCTGTGTGTATCTGCCCATCGACGCAAAATTTCCCATCGACGCATACAACGGCCTGCTGGACGCCTACGACACCGCCGATGCGGCGCAGGTGGAGGCGGCCGCCAAGGTTCTGGAGCAGCGCATCCGCCAGTTTGCGAAGGACATCCATACTAAGTACATCCATGTGCCTGAAACGACGGATTTCGGCATTATGTTCCTGCCCATCGAGGGCCTTTACGCCGAGGTGGTGCGGCGGGGCATGGTGGAGCGCCTGCAGGCGGAGTTCAAGGTCGTCATCGCAGGGCCGACGACCATGGCTGCGCTGCTGAACAGCCTGCAGATGGGCTTCAAGACGCTGGCCATCCAAAAGCGGTCCAGCGAAGTGTGGGATGTGCTGAGCAGTGTGAAATCCGAGTTTGAAACGTTCGGCACGGCACTGGAGCAGGCACAGACGCGCATCAATCAGGCGGGCAACGCGCTGGAGAGCCTGGTGGGCGTGCGCACACGTCAGATCCAGCGAAAGCTGCGCAGCGTCACCACGCTGCCGGAAGCGGGCGCCGCCGGAGAAGCGTTGGAGGAATGAGCGAAGCGGGCCGGGCGGCGGGGCGCCCCGGCCGGTATTTTGCCGCGGCGCTGCGTTTTGCCCGCACCACAGGGCATACTGGTATTGATGTTTCAGCGGGCGGCGGCCGAAGCGCGCCGCGAAAGAAAGGGGCGAATACCATGTGCGGACGGTATCAGTTTTCCTGGGAGGAGAGCCGGATGCTGGCACGCATCCGGGAGGCGGTGCGGAAGGCGGGTGCGCAGGCGCCGCGGGATGAGGTGTTCCCCTCGGACGGCGCGCCGGTGCTTGTTTTGCGGGAGGGGAAGGTCGTTCCCGCGGTGATGGGTTGGGGCTTTCCCGGTATGCAGGGGGGAAGGAATGTCATCAACGCCCGGGCCGAGACGGCCGAGGAACGGCCCATGTTTCGTGACGGCGTGGCCGCCCGGCGGTGTGTGGTGCCGGCCACCGGCTTTTATGAATGGGACGCGGATAAACGCAGATATCTTTTCCGTATGCCCGCCCGGACGGAGCTGTATATGGCGGCGCTGTACGGCGTGTTCGGGGGAGAGGCGCGGTACTGCATCCTGACGACGCAGGCCAATGCCAGCGTGGCCCCGGTGCACCACCGTATGCCGTTGGTGCTGCGCGCACAGGAGGTGCGCCCCTGGCTGGAGGATGAACAAACCGCGCGCCGCCTGCTGCACGAAACGCCGCCGGAGCTGGAGCGGCGGGAGACGGACGGCCAGCTGCGGCTGTGGTAAAAAAACGCGCCCCGGAAACCATCCAGGGCGCGTTTTGTATGTCGGAAGCAGGCGCGCCGGCGCCGCGTTTATTTGGAGCCTGAGCCGTTCGTTTGAGCCGTGCCGGAGAAATCCTTGGGGCTGATGCCGTATTCGGCCTTGAAAGCGCGGTAAAAATTGGAGTAATCCCCGAAGCCGCAGTGCTGGTAGACGTCGGTGGGCGGCAGGCCGTCCGAAAGCATCTGTTTTGCAATGACAAGCCGCTTTTGAATGACATAGCGATAGATGCTGGTGCCCACAAGGCGGTTGAACTCATGGGAAAGGTGATATTTGTTGACAAAGAAGCGCGAGGCCAGCATGTCGAGGGAAAGCTCCTCGTGATAGTGGTCGTTGATATAGTTGAGCACGTTCGTCACGATCGGCCCGGACTTATCCGTCAGCTCGTGGTGCTGGGCGGAGTTGGCCGCTTGCCGGTTCAGCTCCACCAGAAGCTGGATGAGGCAGCCGATGGAAGCAAGGTCCGAGCCGTAATCGGCGCTGTTGGTCTCGGCCACAAGGCGCTCCATCAGGTCTGTCACATGCTGGCGCGGCGTGGGCGCCAGACGCAGCAGATTGGTGTGGCCGGGCACGGTGGAATCGAAGCAGTGCGTCAGCGTGGTGTGGGGCGTGCTGAACTGCTCCAGAAAGCTTTTGTTCACCCACAGCACGATACGCTCGTAGGGATGCTTTTCCAGCGTGATGCGGGGCTGGTGCAGCTCCAGCGGGCTGATGAGCAGGATGTCCCCCGGCAGAAGATGGTAGTTCCGGCTCTCGATGGTATAATTGACGTTCCCGTTTAAAAACAGGTATACTTCATAGAAATCATGATGATGCAGCGCCACGTTATTCAGATAGGAATCCCGGTAACGGTAGATCTCGTAGTTATTGGTGAGCATCTGTTGGCGCACGGTGAATTTCTGGATCTTATTTCCCAACACAGTCCCTGCCTTTCCTCAGCCTGAACCGGCATTCGGCGGCTCGATCACCCTTAATGATAAAGTATGATAGCCTTGTAAACAGTTTAAGACAATTTTCGCAATGTGTCAAGCAATAATAGCAATCACGGTTGCAAATCGGTGTGCTATACTTGACATAGTACCTAATTTTGGACCATGCTGCCCTGATGAATCATGGCACAACAACCAATCGGCAAGAAAAGGGGTAACGTATTTTATGAAAGAAAACATTTATATTTCCGGTTTTGCGGACGAGATCAGTCCGGATTTTACCGAGCAGCTCAAGACGGTGACGTCGCTGGGCATGCATTACATCTCCCTGCGCTCGGCGGACGGCAAGAACATTGCCGAATACACGCCGGATGAAGTGCGTGAAAAGCTGATGCCGCGCCTCGCCCAGTATGGTGTGAAGGTGTCGTCCATCGGTTCGCCCGTCGGCAAGGTGGGTGTGGAGGACGAGGCCGGCTTTGCCGAGCATCTGGCGGGCCTGGAACGCCTGTGTGAGATCTGCAAGCTGCTGGACTGCCGCTATATCCGCATGTTCAGTTTCTTCATCCCCCACGGCAAAGATCCGGACAGCTACCGCGACGTGGTGATCGAAAAGCTGCGCAAGTTTGCCGCCGTGGCTGAAAAGCACGACGTCATCCTGCTGCACGAGAATGAAAAAGACATTTACGGCGACACCGGCGCGCGCTGCAGGGTCATTTTTGTAGCGCTGGCCAGCCCGCATTTCCGCGCGGCATTCGACTTTGCGAATTTTGTGCAGTGCGGCGAGGATACGGAAAAGTGCTGGGAGCTGCTGCGCCCCTATATTGAGTATATCCATATCAAGGATGCCGTCTCTCACGACAAGGAGAATGTGCTGTGCGGCACAGGCGAAGGCAAGATCAAGGCACTGCTCACCCGCGCCATCCGCGACGAAGGCTACGAGGGATTCCTGACACTGGAGCCGCATCTGGTGCTGTTCGCGTCGCTGCAGTCCCTGGAGACGGAGGATGCTGCCAACATCATCAAGAAGAACAAGGCGAAAGACGGCGCGGAGGGTTACGCCATGCAGTACCACGCGCTCAGGGAGATCCTGGACGCCATCTGAGCTGTTTTCCCGGCGGGTGGTCCCGCTTTTGACATACCGGCAATGAAATGCAAACATAAAGGAGAGAGTGTACTTATGGAAAAAGTAAGATTCGGCCTCATCGGCATCGGCGCCCAGGGCGGCGCTTACGCAGGATTTTTGACAGGCCAGGGCGGATTCCCCGGCATGCCTGCCCCTCAATGCCCCCCGCACTGCGCGCTGGGCGCCTTGTGCGACATTGACCCCGAGAAGGAGAAAATGTGCCGGGAAAAATATCCCGACGTCCCGTTCTTCAAGGATTGGAAGGAAATGGTTGCCTCCGGCACAGTGGACGCCGTTATCACCACGGTTCCGCACTATCTGCATCACGAGATCGCCATCTACTGCCTGGAGCACGGCATGAATGTTCTGGTGGAAAAGCCCGCCGGCGTGCGTGCGAAGGACGTTATGGCCATGAACAAGTGCGCCGAGGAGCACCCCGACGTTGCGTTCGGCATCATGTTCAACCAGCGCACCAATAAGCTGTACCAGAAGATCAAGGAGATCGTTGCCTCCGGCGAGTTGGGCGAGATCCGCCGCTCCAACTGGATCATCAACACCTGGTGGCGTCCGGACAGCTACTACCAGCAGAGCGAATGGCGCGCCACCTGGGGCGGCGAAGGCGGCGGTGTTCTGGTGAACCAAGCTCCGCACCAGCTCGACCTCTGGCAGTGGATCTGCGGCATCCCCACGAAGGTCACCTCCAAGAACATCAATGGTTCTCACCGCAAGATCGACGTTGAGAACGATGTCACCATCGTGACCGAGTACGCCAACGGCGCTACCGGCAGCTTTATCACCTGCACCCACGATGCCATCGGCACCGACCGGCTGGAGATCGACCTGGACGGCGGCAAGATCGTTGTTGAGGACAGCAAGAAAGCCAAGATCTATCGCATGAAAAAGACCGAGCCTGAGATGAACGAGACCATGTCCATGATGGACGTTGCCAAGCTGACGATGGGCAACGCCGCGGGCGGCCTGTATGACCTTGAGGAGTTTGAGAACCAGGACGGCTGGGGCTATCAGCACACTACTGTTATGGAAAACTTTGCCTGCCACATCATTGAGGGCACTCCGCTGCTGGCTCCGGGCTCCGACGGCATCAACGGCGTGAACCTGGCCAATGCTTCCCAGCTTTCCGCCTGGACGAACCGCACCGTAAGCAACCCGGTGGATCCCGAGGAATATGCGGCCGAGCTGAACAAGCGCATCGAGGCCGAGGGCAAATTCCCCGTCCGCGAGTAAACAGCACCGCGCGGCGGGACAAAGCGGCGGCGGCCGTTCGCCGTCCGCCGCTTTGCCTGTTTTGCCGCTGAAAGCGAGGAAAGAATATGAAAAAAGCAGCAGTGATCGGTTTGGGAGATATTTCTCCCATCCATCTGGCCGCCATCGCGGGCAACCCGGACATCGAGCTGTGCGCGGTGTGCGACATTGATCCCGAAGCAGGGCAGCGCGCCCCGGAGGGTGTGCCCTTTTACACGGATTATGAGGAGATGCTGCGGGAGGCAAAGCCGGACTGCGTACACGTTTGTCTGCCGCATTACCTGCATTATCCCGTCTCGAAATATTTTGCCGAGCACGGCGTGAACGTATTCTGCGAAAAGCCCGTGGCGCTGAACACCGCGCAGGCAAAGGAATTTGACGCGCTGGAGACCGCGCACCCCGAGGTGCACATCGGCATCTGCCTGCAGAACAGGCTGAACGAATCCGTCGAGATGCTCAAGAGCATCATCGAGAGCGGTGAATACGGCAGGGTGCTGGGGACAAAAGGCATCGTGCCCTGGGCGCGCCCCAAGCAGTATTATGACTGCAAGCCCTGGCGCGGCAAGTGGGAAACGGCCGGCGGCGGCTGTATGATCAACCAGTCTGTGCATACGCTGGATCTGCTGTACTTTCTCGGCGGCCCGGTAAAAAGCCTGCGGGCAAGCGTCAGCCAGCTTTTGGACTACGGCATTGAAGTGGAAGACACCGTGGCCGCGCAGCTCACCTATGCGGACGGAGGCAAAGGCCTGTTCATGGCCACCAACGCCAACTACAAAAATGAAAGCGTGCAGATTGGCGTACAGTTGGAAAAGGCGGATTTCGCCATCATCGAAAACGTGCTGTACCGCGTCGCCCAGGACGGTTCCCGCGAGGAGCTGTGTGAGGACGCGCGCCTTCCGGGCACCAAGTTCTATTACGGCGCCAGCCATGCAAAGCTCATCGGCAAGTTCTACAAGGCGCTGGAAGACGGTACGGACGATTACATCCATGTGCGCGACGCCGAAATGAGCATACGGCTCATCGACGCTGTGCAGGAGGCAGGCCGCACGGGCGGCAGTGTGGCGCTGTAAGCGTGCAGGGCCGCAAAAACGAAAGAAAAAGGAGCAGAACTTATGAAAAAAGGTTTGATCGGCGTTCAGATGAGCACCATCGCCCCCGCCAAAATGCCCAGCTTCGACGCGTTTGACGCAATGAAGAAGCTTACGGATATCGGTTATCACTGCATCGAGATCTCTCAGGTGCCCATGACGCCGGAGAACGTGGCGGGTTTCCGCAAGTCCATCGACGAGCTTGGTATGAATGTTTCTTCCTGCACCGCTTCCGTGGCGCCCATGGTGCCCGGCATGCCCGGCGAATATCTGAACAACCCGAACGATTTCAAGAAGATCGTTGAGGACTGCCGCAAGCTGGACTGCGATATGCTGCGCATCGGCATGCTGCCGATGACCTGCATGGGCAGCTACGAGAAGGCCATGGACTTCGCCAAGGAGGCGGACGAGACCGCCGCCAGGCTGAAGGAAGAGGGCATCGATCTGTACTACCACAACCACCATGTGGAGTTCGCACGCTACAACGGCAAGTATCTGCTGGACATCATCAAGGACAACACCAAAAACCTGGGCTTTGAGCTGGACATCCACTGGATTCACCGCGGCGGCGAGAATCCCGTTGAGTTTATCAAAAAGTACGCGGGCCGCATCCGCCTGCTGCACCTGAAGGATTACCGCATCGGCGAAATGAAAATGCCCGAGGGCGGTATTGATTTCACCAATCGTGAGTCCATTATGAAGTTCATGGGCGGGTTCAACAACGTGGTGCAGTTCGCCGAGGTGGGCGAGGGCACGCTGCCCGTGGCCGCCTGCATCGAGGCGGGCCTGGCCGGCGGCAGTGAGTATTTCCTGGTCGAGCAGGACGACACCTACGGCCGCGACCCGTTTGAGAGCCTGAAAATCAGCCACGATAACCTCGTCAAGCTGGGCTACGGCGAGTGGTTCTAAGCGCATAAACGGTGATTTTTCCGCCCATGCTTTGCGGACGGGAAAAACAGCAGCCCTCCGGCCGGTTCGTCCGCAGCCGGGGGGTTGTCTCTTTTCGGGGCGCGCAAGCATTGCAATGCAAGAAGCAATAATAGCAATTTCTATTACAAATCCGTATGGTAAACTTGAGACAGCAGATAAAAGGGCCGGTGTTTTGCGGTGTTCCCGTGTGCAAAATGCGGTGCCCGGAATAAAATGAACAGGAGGAACGATCCCAATGAAACCCTTTATGGACAAGGATTTTTTGCTTTCCACTCCCACGGCGCAGAAGCTCTATCATGAATATGCGGCGGATATGCCCATCATCGACTATCACTGCCACGTCAGCCCGCGGGAGATCTTCGAGGACCGCCGGTTTGAGAACATCACCCAGGTGTGGCTGGGCGGCGACCATTACAAATGGCGTGTGATGCGCTCCAACGGCGTGGAGGAAAAGTACATTACGGGCGACGCGCCGGACCGGGAGAAATTCCAGAAATTTGCCGAGGCTCTGCCTCGTGCCATCGGAAACCCCATGTACCATTGGTGCCATTTGGAGCTGAAAAAGTACTTCGGTTATGAGGGCGCTCTGAATGGAGAAACAGCCGAAGAGGTCTGGAATCTGTGCAACGAAAAGCTGAAGGAGGCGGGCATGAGCGTGCGCGGGCTGATCGCCCAGAGCAACGTGGCCTTTGTCGGTACCACAGACGACCCTGTGGATTCTCTGGAATGGCATCAGAAAATCAAGGAAGATCCGTCCATTACCACTGTGGTGGCGCCGTCTTTCCGCCCGGACAAGGCTCTGAACATCGACAAGGCGGGTTGGAAGGAGTATATTGCGAAGCTGGCCGAGGTGTGCGGCTGCGAGATCAAAGACAGCGCCGCGCTGGAGTGCGCGCTGGCCTCCCGCATCGACCATTTTGACGCCGCGGGCTGCCGCGCGTCCGACCACGGCCTTGACTATGTCATTTACCGCCCGGCGGACCGCGCTGCGGTGGATATGGTGTTCAGCAAAGGGATGAACGGCGAAGCCCTCACCGTGGAGGAGGTCGAGCTGTTCAAGACGGATCTGCTGCTGTTCTGCGGCCGTGAGTATGCAAAGCGCGGCTGGGTGATGCAGCTGCACTATAATTGTCTGCGCAACCCCAACAAGAAAATGTTTGCGAAGCTCGGCCCGGACACCGGTTACGACGTGATCAACACTGTCAATTGCGGCGAGGCTGTGGCCGGTGTGCTGAACGCGCTGGAGGAAACAGGCGAGCTGCCCCGCACCATTCTGTACAGTTTGAATCCGGCGGACAACCAGCTGCTGGATACCATCATCGGCGCGTTCCAGGGCACTGAAGTGGCGGGCAAGATCCAGCACGGCAGCGCCTGGTGGTTCAACGATACAAAGACGGGCATGCAGGAGCAGATGACCAGCCTGGCCAACCTGAGCCTGTTGGGCAACTTCGTGGGTATGCTGACGGACAGCCGCAGCTTCCTGAGCTACACCCGCCACGAATATTTCCGCCGCATTCTGTGTGAACTGATCGGCGGCTGGGTAGAGAACGGCGAGTATCCGGCCGATATGGAGATGCTGGGCGGCATTGTGCGCGATATCAGCTTTAACAATGCTGCAAGGTATTTCGGCATTGGGCGCTGAAGCCAATATATTGCGAATATTGCAGAAGGTTTTTCGGCCTACAACAAGGACCGTCCTGTGAGAACAGGACGGTCCTTTTCAATGCTGCCTTCCGGCGGAATGGTCAAAGCAAAACTCCTTCCAGGCGCAGCAGTGCTTCTTTCTTATCCAGCCCTCCCCCGTATCCCGTCAGCTGTCCGGATGCGCCGATAACGCGGTGGCAGGGCACGAAGATGGAAAGCGGATTGCGCCCGTTGGCGCGGCCCACCGCCCGGCAGGCGGCAGGACGGCCGATCTGCCGGGCGATGTCCGCATAACTGCGTGTTTCTCCATAGGGGATGGTGGACAGCGCCTGCCAGACCGTACGCTCAAAGGGTGTACCGATTTCAAACTCCAGCGGCAGCTCGAACTCCGTGCGCAGGCCGCCGAAATATTCCGCAAGCTGCTCCGCGGCCTTTTGCAGCAAGGGCGTTTCCCGTATCTCCGCATCCGCCGGGTGTTCGCCGTGCAGCAGCACGTCTGTGACAGCGCGGCCGTTTTCCGCGAGGCCCAGCCTGCCGATGGGAGTGTCGTAATAGAAAACTGATTTCATGGCGTTCGTTCCTTTCTGTCCTTCGTATGGCTCGTCTGCCCTCATTCTACCATGTTTTGCGCAAAAAATCTTCCAGTTTCGGCGCAAATCGTTTATACTATACAATTGAGGTGATACCAATGAAACTGTTGTTTGCAAGCGACCTCCACGGTTCAGCCTATTACGCAGAAAAGCTGGAGGAGCTGATTCGGAACGAGGCGCCCGACAAGACTGTCCTGCTGGGCGACCTGCTGTACCACGGCCCCCGCAACGACCTGCCCCGGGAGTACGATCCCAAAAAAGTGACGGCCATTCTGAACGGCCTGAAAACACAGGTGCTGGCTGTGCGCGGCAATTGCGACGCTGAGGTGGACCAGATGGTGCTGGAGTTTCCCATCATGGCGGATTACATGGCTCTGTTTCTGGAAGGACGCATGGTGTTCGTTACTCACGGGCATTTGTTCAACGAGGAAAATCTGCCCAATTTCAACCCGGGCGACGTACTCATCCACGGCCATACCCACGTGCGTGCTGCGGCGGACCGGGGCGCTTATTTCTTCCTGAACCCCGGAAGCATGGCGCTTCCAAAAGGCGACGGCGTTCACAGCTATATGGTGTATGAGGACGGCGTGTTCACCACGAAGGATATGGACGGCGCGGTGCTGGAAACGCTGGACATCCGGCGCTGACCCATGGAAAAGACGGTAGAGATAGAGCGCAGCATCATCAAAAAATACAAGAAACCCATTTGGCATCGGTTCATCGGCGGCTGTAAGGACTATCGGCTGGTGAACGCGGGGGACCGCATCGCGGTGTGTATTTCCGGCGGAAAGGACAGCTTTCTGCTTGCCAAATGCATGCAGCAGCTGCAAAAGCACAGCGATGTTCCGTTTGAATTGGAATTTTTGTGTATGGACCCGGGCTACCGCCCGGAAAACCGCGCCATGATCGAGCGCAACGCCGCGCTCATGGGGGTGCCGCTGCATATTTTCGAGACGGATATCTTTGACACAGTGGTGAATATCGAACAGTCGCCGTGTTATCTGTGCGCGCGCATGCGGCGCGGACATCTGTATAAAAACGCACGGGCGCTGGGCTGCAATAAGATCGCGCTGGGGCACCATTTCGACGACGTGATCGAAACGACGCTTATGAGCATGCTGTGGGGCGCGGAGGTCAAGACCATGATGCCGAAGCTGCACAGCACCAATTATCCGGGTATGGAGCTTATCCGTCCGCTGTACCTGGTGCGTGAGACGGATATTTTGGCGTGGAAACGCTACAACGGTCTGACATTTCTGCAGTGCGCCTGCCGTTTCACCGAGCAGGAAGCGGATGAAGGCATGCACGGCGCACGCAGCGAAACAAAGGCTCTCATTGCGGCACTGCGCAAAACGAATCCGCAGGCAGACGTAAATATCTTCCGAAGCATGCATCATGTCAATTTGAACATGGCGCTGGGATGGACGCAAGACGGGCAGCTCCGCAGCTTTCTGGACGGCTATGAAACACAGCGCACTGCGGCGGGCGGCGGGCCGGAAAACGAGTGAACAGGCACGAAAAAATCCCGGACGGTATTGGACCATACGTGCCATTCCGTCCGCTTCGCGGCGGGCGCTGCCTGTGCAGATGACTGCCGTGTCAGCATGGGCAAAGACAAAAAACAGCACCGCGCCCCGCCCGGTTCCTGCCGGGATGGGCGCGGTGCTGTTTCGCGCAGGGGAAAAGGGCGCACGCGGGCGGCAGCGTGCGGCGGTCGAGGCTGCACAAGACGTACGGAAAGGTGGGCGGCAGCCGCTTGCCCGGCGGACTTCACAGTGGCGCCGCAGGCGCGAAAACGGAGTTCACGCCGCCAGTGCCGCGGGCTCAACAAGGCTCCACACGCCGTTTTCGCGTACCAGTGCAAGACCATCCGGCGTGGGACAGGCGTATTCGCAGCGGCAAGGAACGGCTTCCGCGCCGTCGGCATTGAGGAAGCCCCAAAGCCCGTCCCGGCACACGGGGGCGTAGCCGCTGCGAAGCGGGTAGCCGCAGCCCGGGCGGGCATACACGACCTCGTCTGCATAAGTGGCTGTTTTTTCGTCCAGCACGCTTTGTGTGGCGCAGCGAACCGCCCACACGCCGTCGTAAAGAAAATCCGTCACGGCCCGGCCTTCGGCGTTGAGATAGGCGGTCTTGCCATTCTTATATACGGAGCCGAGTCCTTCCCGAAACCAGCCCGCAGCCTCGTAGGCTTCTTCGGTGAGCAAGTGCGGCGCATCCGCCTCGGCGGGCCCGGCGAAATTGTAGCAGAAAGCGCTGCCGATGGGCTGGGGATACAGCCCGCCCGTCATCTCGCTTTCAGCCATGACGGAAAGCTGAACGGGGAGGAATACGCCGTATCGCTCATAATCGGCGGCGGTGACAGGAGAAGGGGCTTGTGCGGCTTCACCCGTCCGGCAGAAGCCGGGCGCGGATGCGGCCACGTCCCAATAAAAAAGTGTGCCGCTGCCGCCGTGCCCCACTTCCAATGCGCCGTCCCCGGTTTCGGACAAGCGGGCGTTGACTGCATCCAGTTCATCCCAGTTCATTCCGTCGCTGCCCCATGACCAGTGCCCCAGATGGCACCGCGTCACGGGCTGCGGTGCGCGGCATTCCAGCACAACGGTGAAAGCTTCCCGCATCAGGCCCCACAGGCCGCCTCGGCACATGGTGTAATACACAGGTCCGCTGCCGTCAAAGCCGCAGGCAAGGTACGGGTATGGTGTGGCGTGATCCGCCACAGGCTGAATCTTTTCATAGGGAAGGTCCAAAGGCGGCGCTGCCTGTCCGGCCGTGCCGGAAGCCGGCGGCAGGGAGGAGGCTGCGGCGGAAGAGGATGGCACGGAGGCGGAAGAAGCGCCCGGCTCCGGCGCACACGCGGCCAGAACAAAGCACAGCGCCAGCGCGGCGGCACAGACATGTTTTTTCATAGAAGCTCCTCCTTGCGTGGATGTTTCCCGGATATGTCCGGCTCTGTCTGCTGTATTCAATATAGACGTTTTTTGTATCCGCGTTGTAACGAAAGCAGTGGAAACCAAAAAATGGCTGTCGCAAAATGCCCTTCAAAAGCACTTTGCGACAGCCATTTTCGTTGGCGGCCGAACCGTATTTTAGCCGATCTCCACCATGACCTTGGTGCCTTCGCGCACGGCGGCAGCACGCATGACCACGCGGATCGCCTTGGCGATGCGGCCCTGCTTGCCAATGACGCGGCCCATGTCGTCCTCCGCAACGGTGAGGTGATACACGATGATTCCGTCCTCATTGGCCTCGTCCACCGTAACCTTTACGGCGTCCTTGTCTTCCACAAGGCCTTTGGCGACTGCTAATAATAGCTCTTCCATTGTGTGCTCCTTCACGATTACAGAATCTCGTTCTTCTTCAGCAGAACACGAACGGTATCGGTGGGCTGAGCGCCGGTCGCGATCCACTTCTTCGCCTTCTCAGCGTCGATCTGGACAACAGCGGGCTCCTTGGTCGGGTCATAGTAACCGATCTCTTCGATGAAACGGCCGTCGCGGGGGAAGCGGGAATCCGCAACAACCACACGGTAGAACGGAGCCTTCTTCGCGCCCATGCGGCGCAGTCTGATTTTAACAGCCAATCCTGTCACCTCCTGTAATTTTTTAAAAACTGTATATCAGCGGGGCAAAGCCCCGTGATTACCGAAATAAAAGCGGCGCTTAGCGGAACATGCCGCCCAGGCCTTTCATGCCGCGCCCAAACCCCTTGGGGTTCTTTTTGAACTGCTTCATCATCTTCTGCATCTGTTCATACTGGCGAAGCAGGCGGTTAACGTCCTCCACGCGCGTTCCGCTGCCGGCGGCAATGCGGCGCTTGCGTTTGGGGTCAATGGTAGAGGGTTTGGCGCGTTCGCCCTTTGTCATGCTCTGGATGATAGCCTTCATGCGGCCAAGCTCTTTTTCGCTTTTGTCCAGCTCGTCGTCCGAAATGCGTCCTGCGCCGGGGAACATGGACATCATGGCGGCAGCGCCGCCCATTTTCTTTACCTGTTCGAACTGATCCAGCATATCGTTCATGTCGAATTTGTTCTGCATCAGGCGCTTGGCGGTTTCTTCGGCCTTTTTCTGGTCGGCGGTGTCCTGCGCTTTTTCAATCAGCGTCAGTACGTCGCCCATGCCCAGAATGCGGCTGGCCATGCGGCTGGGATGGAATACCTCCAGGTCGTCCAGCTTTTCGCCCACGCCCGCGAATTTGATGGGCTTGCCTGTAACGGCACGCACGGAAAGCGCACTGCCGCCGCGGGTATCGCCATCCAGCTTCGTCAGGATAACGCCGTCCAGGCCGGTGCTTTCAGAGAAGCTTTTGGCTACATTCACAGCGTCCTGGCCGGCCATTGCGTCGATGACGAGCAGCGTTTCGTCCACCTGGACGTTTTCCTTGATGCGCTGCAATTCGGCCATCAGGTCCCCGTCCACATGCAGGCGGCCCGCCGTGTCGAGGATGACGATGTCGTTCCCGTAGTCCTTTGCGTGGGCCACGGCCTTTTTGGCAATGGCCTCGGGCTTTTCACCCGGAAGGGCGAACACCGGCGCACCGGCCTTTTCGCCTACGATCTTCAGCTGATCGACTGCGGCGGGGCGGTAAATATCGCATGCGGCGAGCAGCGGGCGGTGGCCCTCCTTGATAAAGTGTTTGGCCAGCTTGGCGGTATGTGTGGTTTTGCCCGCACCCTGCAGGCCGCACATCATGATCACCGTCGGCGGCTTGGACTTGATGTGAATGCGCGCGGCCTCGCTGCCGCCCATCAGTTCCGTCAGCTCGTCGTTGACGATCTTGATGACCTGCTGCGCAGGGGTCAGGCTCTCCATGACCTCCTGTCCCATGGCGCGCTGGGTGACGCCGGCGATAAAATCTTTCGCAACTTTATAGTTGACGTCCGCTTCCAGCAGGGCCATGCGCACCTCGCGCATAGCGTCCTTAATGTCCTGCTCGGTCAGCTTGCCCTTGCCGCGCAGCTTTTTGAATACCGAAGCCAGCTTATCGCTTAAACTCTCAAATGCCATCGGCGGCACGCCTCGCTTTCCGTTCGTTATGCAGCGCTGTTCACGCCTCGCTCATGCGGTTGATGATATGCAGCATCTCGTCCGCAGCGCGGTGGATGTCCTCGGACATCGCGTAATTGTTGTTGTTGTAGAAATTGATGTCGCGGGCGAGCTGCTCCAGCGATTCAATGCCCTCCTGTACAGCGCGGTACCGCCGCGCAAAGCCGACCTTGTCCTCCAGCTCCAGGATCGTACCCTCGCCGCGCTTGATGGCGTCGCGTACACCCTGGCGGGTGATGCCGAAGTTGTCCGCGATCTCAGAAAGGGAGAGGTCGTCGTTGTAATACTGCTCCATCACGTCGCGCTGTTTTTCCGTCAGCACGTCGCCGTAAAAATCAAGCAGGTACGAAATTTCGAGGTTTTTTGTAACCACCGCGGCCGCTCCTTTTCTCAAAATCATTGTGTAAAGCAAACCGCTTTACACAGCTCGTTCATTATACCGCACATGCGGTGTAAAGTCAAGGCCTTTTCAGCGGTTTGCCCATTTTTTTTGCAGCTTTTTGTGCGCTTGGCGCATGCCGGCGGCGAAATGCAAATTTTATGGAAAACGCATTCCCAAAACTGGGATTTTATAGTATAATAATCGTGATATTGTGTGCGGTTTCGCCGGGAAGGGAGCTGTTTCGTTTTGAATATCCACAAAAGCTATTATGAAACGCTGTACAGCCGCCCCGTGGTGGCGCTTTCCGGGTACTGTGCGAAGTACGATCTGCCGGATTCCCTGTATGCATATCTGGCCTACGGCGGAACGACGGGCTCCGCAAAGGACGCGCTGGCCGAAGGAATGCTGGCTCTGGCCACGGAAAAAGGCCTTTTGCAGCCGGGCCAGACGGTGATCGAGTGTTCCAGCGGCAGCTTTGCCGTGGCGCTGGCCGTGGCCTGCGCCCACAGCCGCCACCCGCTGATGCTCTGCATGCCGGCTACCGTGCCGCTGGAGCGCCAGCAGATGCTGACGAAGTTCGGCGCGCAAATTGTGCTTTCCAACTATGTTTACGGCCGCAGGGGCGTGGAGCAGCGCGCGCAGGAGGCCGTGGAGCAGACGGGCGGCTATTTCCTGAACTATTTCGACAATGACTTGAACGCTGAATTTCACCGCCGTGTAACGGGCCCGAACATCGCCAAGGCAACGGGCGGCGCGCTGGACGCGGTTGTTGCGGGCGTAGGCAGCGGCGGCACTATTACGGGCGTGGGCGAATACATCAAGGCATGGTACCCGGATGTAAAGGTGGTTGCCGTAGAGCCTTACGAGAGCCAGGCCATCGGCGGCGGGTACATCGGACGGCACAACATCCCGGGCCTGGGCGCGGGCTTTGTGCCGGAAAACTATAACCCGTACATCGTGGATGCCGTGATGGCCGTGCCCAGCCATACGGCCAACGTCACGGCGCGTGAGGTGCTGGAGACAGACGCCATTCCGGCTTCGCCCAGCGCGGGCGCCGTGCTGACGGCAGCGCACCAGTTGATGGCGGAGCACCCGGATCTGAAGCGGGTGGTCTGTGTGTTTGCGGGGCAGGTTTTGTATGAATAGGCAGCCGCCGTGCAGCCCGGTCCGGGCTGCGGGCAATAAAACGGTATAAAAATGAAGCGCGTGTGGAAGCCCACACGCGCTTTTTGAATGGTCCGGTATGCCGTGCTCACAGAAACAGCGCCGCGACCACGGTGATCAGCCCGCATACGCCGATGGCGATGCCGCTCATCGCCCCCTGAACTTCGCCCAGCTCCGCCGCCTTTGTGGTGCCCAGCGCATGGCTGCATGCGCCGATGGCAAGGCCCTCGGCCACAGGCTCCGTCACGTGCATCAGCTTGGCGAACAAAGGGGCGCACACCGCGCCGATGAACCCGGTGACGAGCACGGCCACCATGGTGATGGCCGCGATGCCGCCATGGCTTTCGGCAATGCCTACGGCGATGGGCGTGGTGCAGCTTTTGGGCAGCAGCGCGGCGGTGACGGCTTCGTCCAGCCGGAACAGGCGGCACAGCAGCAGCACACTTGCCAGGCTGAACAGGCTGCCCGCGGTGCAGCCCACTAAAACGGGTACGAAGTGGCGCTTGAGCACGGCATACTGGTTGTAGATGTTCAAGGCGAGCACAGCCGTGGCGGGGCCGAGCATCATGTTCACGATATCGCCGCCAATGGCGAAATCCTCGTAAGGAATGTCGAATATAAGCAGCACGCCGATGCACAGCAGAATAGCGATGACCAGCGGGTTTGCCAGTGTCAGCCCTGTTTTTTTCTGGACCCAGCGCCCGATCTGGAACGTGCCGATGCACAGCACGATGCCGAACAGCGGCGAGGTGGTGACAGCCTCAATCATGACGGGCCTCCTTTTTCTGAATGGCGCGCATGGTGAGCTGCACGGCCCAGGCCGTAACGCCGTACACCAGCGGCGTGGTGATGAAGCAGATGGCCAGCAGCGGCAGCAGGTTGGCCCACAGCACATCCGCATAGCGCAGGATACCCACGCCGGCGGGCACAAAAAAACAGGCCATGTTGGTGATGAGAAAATTGGATTTTTCTTTGATGTGGTGGGGGCGAAGCAGCTTTGCGGCAAGCAGGAGGAACAGCAGCACCATACTGATGACGCTGGCGGGGAAGGGGATGGGAAGCAGCGCCGCGATGCCCTCGCCTACCAGGCAGACCGCAAGCACGATGCCGATTTGTGCCATGATACCCATTGTAAGAACTCCTTTGGCATTTTTACAAAAAGAACGGTTATAATTATAGCACAATCCCAACGCGCAGAAAAGACAAATCTCCCCCAAATGCAGGAAAAACCGCCGCGGGCTGGCCCGCGGCGGTTTAGTGGAACATCAGCAGTTTGTAGGCATCAACCCCGAGCGCATCGGCGATATTGAACAGCATATCCAGAGATACTCCGACACGCGCGGTTTCAATGCGGCTCAAATGTTTTGAACCGATGCCGACTTTTTCGGCCAGCTGTTCCTGGGTGTAGCCGGCTTTTAACCGATAATGCTTGATGTTTGAGGCCAAGCCAAGACGGTAGTCTGTATATTTGTATTTCATTTCAGCACCATTTAATCAAACATGAGAAGCTTATACGCATCAATTCCCAATGCGTTGGCAATGTCAAACAGCATGTCTAAAGAGACGCCAACTTTGGCTCGTTCGATCTTGCTCAGATGATTTCCTTCAATACCGATTCGTTTGGCCAACTGATCTTGAGTATATCCCTTTTTCAAACGATAATATTTGATTTTCAGACCAACTTCATCCCGGTAGTCTGCATAGCTGTTCCCCATTTTTTCACCGCCTGTACAACTTAAGTGTACAGGTTGGATTTGCAAATATGCACAATCTGAAATGGCTAAAATAGGTATTGACAATACCAATATAGGGATTTAAAATGGGGATAGAAAGGTTTGGGTTTATGGATTTCTTTAAAATTATTTATAATCTGATGCACGGGGAATATATTCTGGAGGAATACCGCGTGCCGCTTTCCCACATTGTTCGGCATGAGTTTCGTCCCGGTTCAAAAGCAAGCCGCATCTGGCAGAGGGCGGGCGATGCGCGGGAACGCATCGCCCGGCGCCTGGGCACGGATGATGAAGACCCGGACCTGCTTGCAATGGTGGAGAGCTACGAGGAGCTTCAGGAGTATATGTGCCGGCGCTGCTATGAATACGGCAAGCTTGGCCTGCGCCCGGCCCGGCGCGGCGGGCAAAAGGGAAAGGCGCCCGTCGCACAGCGGCGCGCGCCCGAGCCGAACGAAAAATCCCGGCCCTGCGCAAGGTAACGCAGCGGCCGGGATTCTTTGTTCCCAAACCTTTATACTTTTCCCTAAAAGAGCGGCGGCGCAGAAACGGTGTTTTTTTCGCCGTCCCGTTTTATTGTGCGCGCTTGAGGCACCAGCCGCGGAGCGTGCGGCATGGCCTCAAATCTCTGCGCATATGGCGTCACCCATGGCTTTGCAGCCCACAGGCGTGCAGCCCTCGCTCATCATGTCGCCCGTGCGCAGGCCTTTTTCCAGCACCCGGTTCACCGCGGCCTCAATGGCGTCGCTTTCCTCTGTAAGGCCGAAGGAGTATTTCAGCATCATCGCGGCGGACAGGATGGTGCCGATGGGGTTGGCCTTGTCCTGCCCGGCAATGTCCGGCGCGCTGCCGTGGATTGGCTCATACAGCCCGCGCGTGCCTTCGCCCAAACTGGAGGACGGAATCATGCCGATGCTGCCCGTGATCATGCTGGCTTCGTCCGAAAGAATATCGCCGAACATGTTCTCCGTCACGATCACGTCAAACTGGGACGGGTCTTTCACGATCTGCATGGACGCGTTGTCCACATACATATAGTTGACCTCTACCTGCGGGTAGTCCCCGGCCACGCGCGCGGCCACGGCGCGCCACAGGCGGCTGGTGTCCAGCACGTTCGCCTTGTCCACCACCGTCAGCTTATTGCGGCGCTTCATGGCCGTTTCAAAGCCCACGCGCAGAATGCGCTCGATCTCATGCTCGGCATAGGGCATCACGTCTGTGGCCACGCGCTCGCCGTTTACGGTCTCGGTTTTGTGCTCGCCGAAGTACACGCCGCCGATCAATTCCCGCGCCACCATGAAGTCAATGCCTTTCGCCACGATGTCCCCGCGCAGAGGGCTCGCGCCGGCCAACTGCGGGAACAGCTTGGCCGGGCGCATATTGGCGAACAGGCCCATGGCGCTGCGGATGCCCAGCAGGCCCTTTTCCGGCCGCTTATCCCCGGGCACGCCGTCCCACTTGGGGCCGCCCACCGCGCCCAGCAGCACGCTGTCCGCCTCAAGGCAGGCGTCGATGGTCGCCTGGGGCAGGGGCGTGCCGTGGTTGTCGATGGCCACGCCGCCGATATCAACAAAATTATAGGCGAAATGGTGGCCGTATTTTGAAGCTACGGTCTCCAGCACCTTCAGCGCCTCGTTTACGATCTCCGGCCCGATGCCGTCGCCCTTCATCACTGCAATGCGTTTGCGCATGGTATTCCTCCGTTCCGGGCCGCCCGCGCCCTGCGCAAGAGCGGCCTGATTGATCATTATTTCAGCGAGTTCAGCAGCCCGCCTCTGTTCACGATGTTCTGAATGAACGGGGGCAGAGGCTGGGCCTGATACGTCTCGTTTTTTGTCAGGTTGGTGATGAGGCCGGTGTCGAAATCCACGCGGACCTCGTCGCCCGCGGCGATGCCGTCGCTGGCGGCCTCGCACTCGAAAATGGGAAGGCCGATGTTGATGGCGTTGCGGTAGAAAATGCGCGCAAAGGATTTGGCGATGACGCAGGCCACGCCGCTCTCCCTGATGGCGATGGGCGCGTGCTCCCG
>NZ_JAFOIN010000063.1:0-14223 GCF_017421385.1 Ruthenibacterium sp.
AGCACAGGGGCGTGTGCCTTGCACACGCGCAGCCGTGTAAACGGCAGCTTTGGGGGTTATTATACCATGACGCCGCAAAGCGGCCACAACAAAACCGCACCTGCTGCGGTTTTGCATGGTTCAATGTTCCCAAAGCCCTGTGCGTCAGCACAGGGGCGTGTGCCTTGCACACGCGCAGCCGTGTAAACGGCAGCTTTGGGGGTTATTATACCATAAAAATCAGGGTTTGCACAGGGGGAAACATGCAATGTCCGCCGCCGTGGCGAAGCGTGCGCGGAGCGTTTGGACAGGATGGCAAAAAAGAAAAAATCTGCGTAAAATATTACCAATTGTATAGAAAAATGGCGGTTTGAAGCCGAAAATTTGACGCGGCGGCTTTCTTTTGCTATAATGCACAGGTACTAAGGCCTGCCCCTGCCGCATGCATCCGTTGTTTTTGTTTTCAAAAACGCGCGCGGCGCTGTTCTTTTTTGTTGATACACGGGCGGTCTGGTGCGGGCCGTCCGTTTTGTTTTGGCTGTGCGGCCCGGTGTGTGGACGGAGAACCAAAGGAGTTTTTGCATGACAAAGCGACAGGAGCATATCCGGCGCTGGCTGGCCGCCGCCGGGCCCCGCATCGTTGCGGTGGCGGCGACGGCGGGCAGCCTGGGGCTGGTGTGCACGGCATTGGCCGCTACGGTGAATACGGTTACTGTGGCGGATTCCGCCGGTGCGCAGCGCACAGTGATGGCTGCGGTGACGGAGCCCGAGGTCCTGCTGGACTTGGCGGGTATGGAACTGGAGAGCAACGACAGCACCCGTCTGCACGAGGTGGAGGACGGCACGCTGCTGCTTTCTCTGCAGCGGGCTTTTCCGGTCTCTGTAGCGGCGGATGGAGAATATTACGAGGCGGAGATCAGCGACGGCACTGTGGCCGACGTGCTGGCCCGCGCGGGCGTGACGCTGGGGCCGGACGATTACACCACTCCCAGTCTGGACAGCCCGGTGACCGAGGGCATGGGCCGTGTGCGCGTACACCGTGTAACATATACTGAGAATACCGCCCGGGAGACCGTTCCCTATGAGACGGAGTATCTGGACGAAACCGCCGAAAGCACGGGGAAATATTCTCACGAGGTGCTGGTGCAGGCGGGGCAGGACGGCCTTGTGGACGTGACCTACCGCCAGAAGTATGTGGACGGCGGATATTCCAGCACCGAGGTGGTGGATACCCAGGTCGTCACCGAGATGATACCGGAGATCTACCGGAAATACAATTCCGACGCCGTCAGCCCGCTGCAGGCCCCCGAGGGCATCACGGTGGAAAACAACGTGCCCAGCAGCTACAGCAAAATGTATTCCATGAAGGCGACAGGCTATTATTCCGCCCGCGGACGCGGCGCAAGCGGCCTGGGCCTGTATTACGGTACTTTTGCGTGCGACCCGACGCTCATTCCCTACGGTACAAAGGTGTATATCACCTCCGCTGACGGCAAATTCGTATATGGCTGGGCCATTGCGACAGATACGGGTGCGTTTGTGCAGTCCAACCGCATGCAGGTGGACCTGTTCTACGAGACCTATGCCGAATCCGTGGCAAACGGCGTGAAGTATGTAAACGTGTACGTTCCCTGAGAATATCAGAAAACAAAGAGCATCCCCGGCGCGGGGTATCCGTGCGCCGGGGATGCTCTTTTGCATTCGGGTCAATCCGCCCGGCCCGCCTGTTTGACGAGCTGATTGGCGTATACGCTGCAGCCGGCCACCAGTACGCCCTGCACGATACCGGTAAACAGGCCCAGCGCAATGCTCTGTACGCCGTCGAAGCTGCCGGTTGCCACCACCCACAGCATGGCCAGGAACACGCCCGCGCCGCCCAGAATGAGCGGGATGTGCTTGTCTTTTACGTCCTGCGAGACCTTGAGTGCTTTGCCGACGATGTAAAGCACCGCCACCAGCACCAGCAGCTCGGGCCGGATATATTCCATTACGCCGTCCATCAGTTCCATAAGGGGACACCTCCTCGCTTTTGGATATGCGGCGCGGGGAAAATATAGTACATGCACAGCCGGATATTTTGTGTGGGAATCTGCATTTTTGGCCTTTTGCTGAAAATAAGGGAACGGTTTTCGTTATTGCGCGCAGAAAATGAAGAAGCCGGCCGGACAATATCGTTGCATAAATGTCAGATGGAAAAAATGCCTGCGCAGCGGGCACAGGGAGGGATGGGCTTGGAACAGGCCATCATCGATATCCGGAATATGTACAAGATCTACAATCCCGGAGAAAACGAGGTGCGCGCGCTGGACGGCGTGAGCCTCGCGGTCTACAAGGGGGAGTTTGTGGCCATCGTAGGCCATTCAGGCAGCGGGAAATCCACGCTGATGAATATGATTGGCTGTCTGGACACGCCGACGTCCGGTACATATTTTCTCAACGGGCAGGACGTAAGCGCGCTTTCCGATAATGCGCTTTCAGCCATCCGCAATGAACAAATCGGTTTTATTTTCCAGAACTTCAACCTGATCAAGAACCTGAACGCGCTGGAAAACGTGGAGCTGCCGCTCATTTACCGGGGCCTGCCCGCCGGAAAACGGCGTCTGCTGGCGTTGGAGGCCCTGGAGCGTGTGGGCCTTGCGTCCCGTATGGACCACCGTCCAAACCAGATGTCCGGCGGCCAGCAGCAGCGTGTGGCCGTGGCTCGCGCCATCGCGGCACATCCGCCGCTCATCCTCGCGGATGAACCGACGGGCAACCTGGACACCAGAGCGGGCGCCAGGGTGTTCGAGATCATCCGTGCTCTGCACGCCGAGGGCAACACCATTGTACTGATCACTCACGACGAAGGGCTGGCCCGCAAGGCTCAGCGCATCGTGCGTATCACAGACGGAAAAATAGACGACGGGGAACGGGAGGTTTTCTAAAATGGAAACAAAGGAATTGATGGCGCAGAACGTGCAGGACCCGGCGCAGGCCGGCGAGGTGCTTTTGCAGCCGCCCAAACGGCCGAAGAAAAAGCGCAGCATCAAAAAAATCGTGCTGCTTTCACTGGCAGGCATTGCGGTGCTGGCCCTGGCGGGCAACGCCGTTCTGAGCGCGCTGCGCGGCCCGCTGCCGACCTATGTGCAAACACAGACGGCGGCAGCCGGAGACATCAGCCAAAGCCTGTCCACCACGGGTACGCTCACCTCGGGGCAGACCGTAGTGGTGCCGTCGCCCGTCACCGCGCCTCTTGCAGAGGTGAAGGTGGAAGCAGGGCAGATCGTGAACGCGGGCGACCTGCTTGCCACCTTTGATACAGAGCCGCTGGAGCGCGCCTACCGGCAGGCTTCTGCCGCTTATGAGAGCGGCCAGCTGCAGAAAAGCGACGCGCTCACCGCCAGCGACAGCGCACAGGCACGCTTCAATGACGCGGCTGCGAACCTGAACAATCTTGCCGTCCAGAAAGACAAGGCTTCAGCCGCGGTGAACAGCCTGACCGCGCAGTACGAGGCCCTCGCGGATAAGCAGAGCGAGGAGGCGTTGTCTGTTAAAGCGGCTTTGGACGCCGCCGCCGCGGACCTCGCGAACCAGCAGCAGGCGCTGAGCGCGGCCAAGGCAACCTACGACGCGGAAAAGCAGGCCGTCCTGTCCGACAGCGCCAAGCGCCAGTTGGAGCTGGCACAGGTGCCATCATCCCTCTCCGTGCAAAGCGCCAAGGAGGACCTTGCCCGCGGCAGGGACGGCGTGACCGCACCCATCAGCGGCGTCGTCACCTCCCTCAGTGCGGTGCCGGGCTCCAGCGCGGCGGCTTATGGTCCGCTGTGCACGATCCAGAGCCTGAGCGATGTATATGTGGACGTGGCGCTCTCCCGCTACGATCTGGAAAAGGTAAAGCCGGGCCAGAGCGCCGTTGTCACCACGCTGGGCAGGACATACACCGGAACGGTGGCGTCCATCGACGCGATGGCCACGGCCGGGGCCTCCGCCACAGGCACGGCCACGGCCTATGTGCACGCCAAAGTGCAGC
This sequence comes from Ruthenibacterium sp., assembly GCF_017421385.1. Taxonomy (NCBI): domain Bacteria; kingdom Bacillati; phylum Bacillota; class Clostridia; order Eubacteriales; family Oscillospiraceae; genus Ruthenibacterium; species Ruthenibacterium sp. Next base: position 3,989 of record NZ_JAFOIN010000063.1, read on the forward strand.
TGGACGCGCCGGACGGCGATATCAAACTGGGCCTGGAGGCCAACGTGGTCATTGCCACAGGGGAGGCGAAAGGAGTGCTGAGCCTGCCCATCAGCGCCGTCAATACGGATGTGAGCGGCCAGTTCTGCTATGTGGTGGAAAACGGCGCGGCTGTGCGCCGGGATGTGAAGACAGGCCTTTCTTCCGATACGCAGGTGGAGATCGCCTCCGGCATTTCCGCGGGGGATGAGGTCATCCTCAACCCGCAGGATGTGACGGAGGGCATGGCTGTCAGCAGCGACCCCGCCGCCGCGGCGCAGATGCCCGCGGACGCGGGTATGGGCGCTGTGATGATGGGCTAAGGGGGCGTCCGGATGCGTCAGATCTATGAATACGCCAAAATGGCGTACCGCAACATCATGGGCAGCAAAATGCGCTCATTTCTCACGATGCTGGGCATCATCATCGGCATTGGGGCTGTCATTATGGTGCTGTGCATCGGCGGCGGCGGGCAGCGGATGATGGACAGCGAACTGGGCATGCTGTCTTCCGGTTCGGTGTATCTGAGTGTGACCGGCGAGGATACCACTGTGAACGATTATTTTACCGACGGGGACGTGGAGGCCGTGGGCCGTATGGAAGGCGTTGCGGGCGTGACGATGGCCGGCGGCGCCAGCGGAAGTGTGCGCGGCCCAAAGGGAGAAATAGGCGCCAGCCTTTCGGCGGGCAACGGCAGCATGTTTCTGGTGTTTCCGGCTACGCTGCAGGCGGGGCGCTTTTGGGACGCGTCGGATTATGATGCCGCGCGCCGTGTTGTGACCGTGGATTCCGCGGGAGCAAAGGCGCTGTTTGGAACCGACGACGTATTGGGCATGACGGTGCAGCTCACGGTGGGCGGACGCACTTCGGATTTCACGATCATCGGCATAACCGAAAGCCAGAGCGGATACAGCTACAACGGCAAGATTACTGCGCAGATGACGGCGCCGCTGTCCAGCCTGTCCACTCTTTCCGACGATGTGGGCCAGCCGTATTTCCAGATCGCGCTGCTGGCGCAGGACACTGCGAACAGTGTACCGCTGGCACAGCAGGTGCTGCGTCTGGTGGAAAGCCGACACGGCAACGCCGGGCGGGACTGCTACGGCATTATGGACGTAAGCCAGTACACCGCGCAGATCAGCAGCGTGACAGGGATGTTTACGGGCATCATCGCCGCCATCGCGGGCATCAGCCTGCTGGTGGGAGGCATCGGCGTTATGAACATCATGCTCGTCAGCGTCACCGAGCGCACGCGGGAGATCGGCATCCGCAAGGCGCTGGGGGCAAAGACGGGCAGCATCACGTTCCAGTTCCTCATTGAAGCGGGTACGCTTACGCTCATCGGAGGCGTCATCGGTATTGTGCTGGGCCTGTGGGGCGGCTACGGCATCAGCAGCCTGATGGGCATGGAGGGCTATGTGGCACCCTCCACTGTAGTTTATATCGCGCTGTTTTCCATCGCCATCGGCATTTTCTTCGGCATTTACCCCGCGCGCAAGGCGGCGCGCCTGAGCCCCATAGAGGCGCTGCGCACAGAATAATTGGTTTTACAGGCCTGCGGCTCCGCGCTGTGGGCCTGTTTTGATAAGAAAAGGCTGTGTTTTTGGGCATAACGCCAGTATTTTGTAAATAAGGACGAATTTTCCGTAAAAAATTTGACAAATATTCACATCTGTCCGTTGATTTTTCGACAAAAAGCGGTAAAATACTATGATATAAGGTAAAGATAAGGTTAAGATAGGAGGTCCTGTCTTACCGGCGGGCTGCGGCGCGCCCGGCGCGCCGCTTAAGGGGAAAGGGAGAACAGTTTGAAGATCGGGCTTGACATCGGGTCCACCACCATCAAATGCGTGGTGCTGGACGACGCGCTGAATATTACATACAAAACCTATGAGCGTCATTTTTCCCACATCGTGGAAAAAGCGGCGGAGCTGGTGCAGCGCATGCACACTGAGGTGCTGCACGGCGCGCCCGCGCAGCTTTCCATCTCCGGTTCGGCCGGCATGGGCCTGGCCGACGCCTGCGGCGTGCCCTTCGTACAGGAGGTGTTTGCCACACGGGTGGCGGCAAAGCGTTACGCGCCGGATGCGGACGTGGTGATCGAGCTGGGCGGCGAAGATGCGAAGATCCTGTTTTTGACGGGCGGTACCGAGGTGCGCATGAACGGAAGCTGCGCGGGCGGCACCGGCGCGTTCATTGACCAGATGGCAACGCTGCTGAAGATGACGCCCGACGAAATGAACGAAGCCGCGCGGCATGCGGAAAAAACATATACCATTGCCAGCCGCTGCGGCGTGTTTGCCAAAAGCGATATCCAGCCCCTCATCAACCAGGGCGCAAAGGCCGGGGATGTGGCGGCCAGCATTTTCTATGCCGTGGTGAACCAGACCATCGCGGGCCTTGCGCAGGGCCGGAAGATTGGCGGCAACGTGCTGTATCTGGGCGGGCCGCTCACATTTTTGCCCCAGCTGAAAAAGAGCTTCGACGAGACGCTGGGCGTGACGGGGACCTGCCCGGAAAACAGCCTTTATTTTGTGGCGCTGGGCGCGGCGCTGTATTCCGACAAGGAACTGGACCTGGCGGGTGTGGTGGAAAAGCTGCACGCATACAGCGCCACGGCCACCTATGCGTTCAACCCGCCGCTGTTCCGGGACGAAGCGGAATACGAGGCGTTCCGCGCACGGCATGCAAAGGCGAGCGTGCCGCGCCGTCCCTTTGCGGACAGCACCGGCCCTGTGCATATCGGCATCGACGCGGGCAGCACCACGGTAAAAGCCGCCGTCATCGACGGAGACGACAATTTGCTTTTCACCAGCTATCAGCCAAACAGCGGCAATCCCATCCCCATCATCCGGCAGATGCTCATCGACATTTACAAGGCGCGTCCGGGCCTGCGGGTGGCCAGCGTCACAGCCACGGGCTACGGCGAGGACATTGTGAAAAGCGCCTTCGGCGTGGATTTCGGCGTGGTGGAGACAGTGGCCCACTTTACGGCGGCCAAGCACTTTATGCCGGACGTGGATTTCGTCATCGACATCGGCGGGCAGGATATGAAGTGCTTCAAGATCGAGGACGGAGCCATCAGCAACATCTTTTTGAACGAGACATGCAGCTCCGGCTGCGGCAGCTTTTTGCAGACGTTTGCGGGCGCGCTGGGCTACGGCGTGCCGGAGTTTGCGAAGCTGGCTCTGTTTGCGGATAAGCCCGTGGACCTGGGCAGCCGCTGCACGGTGTTCATGAATTCCAGCGTCAAGCAGGCCCAGAAGGACGGCGCGTCCATCGAGAACATTTCGGCCGGGCTTGCCATCAGCGTGGTGAAAAACGCGCTGTACAAGGTCATCCGTGCCTCCGGCCCGGAGGAGTTGGGCCGCAAGATCGTGGTGCAGGGCGGTACGTTCTACAATGAGGCTGTACTGCGTGCGTTCGAGATGGAAATGGGCGTGGAGGTCATCCGGCCGGATATCGCGGGCCTGATGGGCGCGTTCGGCGCGGCACTGTACGGCAAGGCAAAGGGAAAGAGCCAATCGTCTCTGCTTACGCTGGAGGAGCTGGAGGGCTTCACCCAGAAGGTGCGCAGCGTCAACTGCGGCCTGTGCGGAAACAACTGCCAGCTTACGGTCAATATTTTTCCGGGCGGCAAAAAATACATCAGCGGCAACCGGTGCGACCGTCCGGTGTCCCACCGGGGCGCGGAAAACCCACTGAATCTGTACGAATACAAGCAGCGCCTTCTGGCCGAATACAAGCCCCAGCCGGGCATCCGCGGCACTATTGGCATCCCCCTGGGGCTGGGGATGTACGAACTGCTGCCTTTCTGGTATGCTTTCTTCACGAAGCTGGGCTTTTCGGTGGTGACCAGCGGTCCCTCCAGCCGGGAGCTTTACCTGGAGGGCCAGAGTACCATTCCTTCCGACACTGTATGCTACCCGGCAAAGCTGCTGCACGGCCATATCCACCGGCTCAGCCGGATGGCTGTGAACGCCGTTTTTTACCCCTGCCTGACGTATAATGTGGACGAGGGCCTGGGTGACAACCACTACAACTGCCCTGTGGTGGCCTATTACCCGGAGGTCATTGCGGCCAACTGCCACGAGCTGGAGAATATCCGTTTTATTTACGATTATATCGGCATTCACCGCCGAAGGGATTTCCCCAGGAAGATGACGGCCATCCTTGCAAAATACTTCGCGGGCATCAGCCTGGGCGAGGTGAAGGGCGCTGCGGACGCGGCCTATGCCGAATATGCGGAGCATATGTCCCGCGTGCGTGTCCGGGGCGGGGAGATCATCGCCCAGGCGCGGGCCGAGGGCCGGCAGATCATCGTTCTGGCGGGCCGTCCGTACCATGCGGATGAGGAGATCAACCACGGCATCGACAAGCTGATCTGCAGCTATGGAGCGGCGGTGATTACAGAGGACAGCATTTCACACCTGGTGGAAAAATTCCCCACCAGCATCCTCAACCAGTGGACCTATCATTCCCGCCTGTACGCGGCGGCGAAATACATTGCGGACCAGCCGGATATGAACCTCGTCCAGCTGGTGAGCTTCGGCTGCGGCGTGGACGCCATCACCACCGACGAAACGAGAGAAATTTTGCAGCGGGAAGGCAAGCTGTACACACAGATCAAAATCGATGAGATCGCGAATCTGGGCGCGGTGAATATCCGGCTGCGCAGTCTGTTCGCAGCCATAGAGCCGGCCTCCGGCGAAACGCCGGACGCGGAGTAATGCTCCCGCCCGTATCCATAACTGCGTATTTGCCCAAAGGAGGGGCATGCCCATGGAAAATGTCCATACTTATCCCAAATTCACTCCGGAGATGAAAGCGACACATAAAATCCTGATCCCCAACATGGCGCCCATCCATTTTGAGATGATGCGCGCCGCCATGGAGGACGAAGGCTATCATGTGGAGGTGCTTGGCTCCGGCGGCCATGCCGTGGCGCAGGAAGGGCTGAAATATGTCCACAACGATACCTGCTACCCTGCGCTTCTTGTCATCGGGCAGTTCATCAATGCGCTGAAAAGCGGAAAATACGATCTGGATCACACGGCCCTGCTTATCACGCAGACGGGAGGCGGGTGCCGGGCGTCCAACTACATCCACCTTTTGCGTAAGGCGCTGGTGAAAGCGGGCTTTCCTCAGGTGCCCGTGGCCAGCCTGAATTTTTCCGGCCTGGAAAAGGACAGCGGCTTTCAGTTGACGCTTCCGCTCATCCGAAAGATTGTTGCGGCGGTGTTTTACGGAGACGAGCTGATGAGCCTTGCCAACCAGACGCGCCCCTATGAAAACGAGCCGGGCACGGCGGATGCGCTTGTGGCTGCCTGGACGCGGAGGGTGGCGAGCCAGTTCGATGAAAAAAAGGGCTTCTCGAAAAAGGATATGGCTGCGAACTTTGCAGCTATCGCGGCGGATTTTGCGGCGGTGCCCGTTACCTATACGCCCAAGGTGAAAGTGGGTGTCGTGGGCGAGATCTATGTGAAATATTCACCGTTGGGCAATAACAATCTGGAGCAGTTCCTCCACGGCGAGGACTGCGAGGTGAACCTGCCGGGCCTGATGGGTTTTGTGCAGTACTGTGTTGCCAACATGGCCGAGACCGTGCGCCTGTACGGCGGCAGCAAGCTGTTGGAGCTCGGCTCCGATACGTTGATGAGCTGGCTTACCGTGCGGGAAAAGCTGATGATCGCGGCGATTAAAAAGCATCCCCAGTTCCATGCGCCCACACTGTTTCTGGACACGAAAAAAATGGCGGACGGAATCATCGGCATCGGCAACAAGATGGGTGAGGGCTGGCTGCTGACGGCCGAGATGATGGAGCTGCAGCAGACAGGCTTTGAGAACATTATCTGCGCCCAGCCCTTCGGCTGCCTGCCCAACCACATCTGCGGCAAAGGAATGATTAATAAGATCCGCACCATATATCCCCGCGCCAACATCACACCCATCGACTATGACCCGGGCGCAACGCGGGTGAACCAGGAGAACCGTATCAAGCTGATGCTGAGCGTGGCCAAGGAACGCCTTGGGCAAAGCGGCGGCACACCCCCGCAGGGCGGCGCAGCCGAGAAAGTGCCGGTATACGGCGGCATGGAGGTGCCGGCCGTGCATGTGCCCGGCTTTGCGGAAAAGCTGCCCGCCAATGGATGAGCGCTGCAGCGCGGAATACAGACGAAAAACCAGCGGAGCCTGCCCTTTTTATGGGGCACAGGCTCCGCTGGTTTCTCTGTGCGATGAGATTATAGCGCGCCGCATGCTCAATACGCGGCTTCAAGCTCGGCAATGCGGCGGTAGAGCATATCGTTCACGGGGGTAGGAACGCTGTGCTTCTCCCCAAGGCGGCGCATGGCGCCTGCGAACAGCTCTACCTCGGTGGGACGCCGGGCCAGCGTATCCTGGCGCATGGAGGGCATTCCGTCGGGGTTCAAAGCATCGGTCATTTTCATCCAGGCGGAAATATCCGCGTCTGTCAGCGTCACACCCTCCCGTGCGGCCAGGGCCTGTGCCTCCCGCATGGCAGCCAGCATGGTGTCCCGCGCCGTCCCCGGGTGCTGTACGCCCCGATACGGCACATTGTAAACCGCGCATACCTGGTTCAGCCCCACATTGAGCATCAGCTTGCTCCATTGGCGGTACAGAATATCTTCATGTATTTCGCAGGGCACGCCCGCCTCCAGCAGCAGTGCGGCCGCCGCGTCCACAGCCGGGGTGCGCGCGCCCGTACCGCTGCCGATAAGAAGCTTTCCCATATTGCGGTAGGTGACGGCGGGGCCGTCCTTTACGGCGTCCATCCCCTGGGCCACACAGTAAAGCACGTGCTCCGGCCCGTAGGCTGCGGCCAGCTCGCCCTCGCTGGTAATGCCGTTGAGCAGGGAGATGACCAGTGTTTCAGGCCCGATGAACGGGCGCATTGTTTCAATGGCGGCGGCAAGCCCGGTACTTTTGACGGCGAAGACCGCCAGCGCGGCAGGCTGCGCCTGCTGCGGCGTCACAAAGCGGAAGGTGCAGGCAGCGCCGTTGCAGGTGAAGCTCTGTGCCGCATAACGGGCTGCACGCTGTGCATCCGCAGCAAAGAATACACGCTGCGGGCCAAGTGTCTGCGTCATGCGCTGGCCGAACATGACGCCCAGCGCACCTGCGCCGATGACTGCAATGACAGGTTGTTTTTTCATAATACATTTCCTCCGGGAGCTTTTGGTGCTTTGTAAAATACGTTCGGATGCGTGCGGCGCGGGAACGGCCGTAGCTGTCAAAAACGGCAGAAACAAACGGCATTTCCCGGTTGGGAAGACAGTGTTTGTTTCATTATAGCATGCCGCCGCAAAGGGGTACAACAGAACCGTAGGGATCGCGGCTTTGCAGTCTGTTCAAAAAATATCGAAAATTTCCGAAATATGATTTTTCATCTGGTATTTTGTGCGGGGCCATGCTATGATGTGCTGGGATTTATGCTGCGCTGCCGGCTGTTTACAGGCGGGAACGGCGGAGCGCATCCCATAGCACAACAAAATAAGCATCAAACGGATGCGGGGGCGGACAGCAAATGGAAAAGACACCGCGCGATTTTATTTTCGATAACCTTCTTTCCATGTCGGCATACTGGGCCTGCACAGGCGCCATCATTGCCAGCCTGACGGCATATTACGGTTTTTCACTCGCGCTGTCCAATGTGGTCACGGGCCTGAGCGGCACGCTGCCCATCCTACAGCTGGCGGGCGGCCTTGCCTACGAGCGCACAACACGTCCGCTGCGCTTTCTGCGCCTGTGTAACGGCACATGGCGTGTACTGCTGCCGCTGGTGTTTTTTTCGGTGCTGCTGCCAAGGACTGCCGGCGCGCCGTTGATGGTGGTGTGCTATGTGTTGGCCATCGGCATTTATCAATTTGCATGTCCGTCTCAGACGGACTGGCTGGTGAGCAGTGTGGAGGGCCGTGTCCGGGGAGACTATTACTCGGTGCGTGAGATGTTTTTCATGCTTACATATACCGGTGTGTTCTGCGCCGTGAGCCTGATTATTGACCGCGCTGCCCGGCACGGCGCACAGCAGACCGGCTTTTTGGCCGTAGGCGTGTTGGAGACCATGCTGCTGGCCGCCAGCCTGACGGTGCTGTTGCGTTTGCCCGCGCCGGAAAGGCCTGAAAAGGGGGAGCCCGCCCCAGCTGCGGCCGCCTTATTGGAGCCGCTGCGCAACCGCCGTTTTCGGAGGGTGATGCTGACGAATATGGTGTGGAGCCTTTCGGGCATGTTCATCGGCGGCTTTGCCGCGGTGTACCAGATTCAGGTGCTGGAACTGACGTTTTTTGAAATCATGGTCTGGGTGACGGCAGGAAACCTGTGCCGTTCGCTGTGTACTCCGCTGATGGCGCGTCTGGCCGCGCGCATCGGCTGGAAGAATGTTACCGCGCTGACCATTGCGATGATGGCGTGCGTGGCCGCGCTGTGGGCGGCGGCCACCCGGCAAAATGCAGTATACCTGTTTCCGGTGCTGTCCATACTGGGGGCGGTGCCTTACGCGGGCATGGGCGTCGGTTTCCTGAAAATGCAGGTGGCCAACAGCCCGGCCGCCACGCGCAGCATGTATTTTTCCGTCAACTCACTGTTCAACGGGGCCTCGGCTCTGCTGGGCTCGGTGCTGTGCTCTGCGCTCATCGGCGTGCTGGAGGCCTACCCGCCCCACGCGCTGCGCTGCATCTTTTTTGTGGGCTTGGCAGGCGCTCTTGCCGCCGCGGTGATGGCCGCGCGCATCCCCTGCCGGGAAGCGTGAACCGCCGGAAAACAGAAAAATTTTTGGGGCTTTTCTTTTTGGAGAAAATCCTGTATAATATATAAGCCGCGTCACTGTGTGCCGCGGCGCGATTGGGGGCCTTAGCTCAGTTGGTCAGAGCATTCGGCTCATAACCGACCGGTCCAGGGTTCGAGTCCCTGAGGCCCCACCATAACGAATAAATCCGAACCTTGTGCCTGTAGGCGATGGGTTCGGATTTATTGTTTTTCAGAGAATTTAATAGAAAAGCAGAAGGGCAGGTATAAACGCTTGTCCTTCTGCTTTTCGGTATCGTAATGCTGTAATTTAAATCGCATTTTCTTGAGCCCGGTTAATTGCTCCATGGCAAATCGATACGAACTGAGCGATGAAGACTGGGAAGGAATTAAGGAGTATTCCCGGTTTTCAAGATGGGAAGACCCGCAAAGTGGAGGAATCAATTATGCTGAACGCAATCCTTTGGTTTGCTCGGAACGGTTCAGACTGAGGGATATTCCTGGTCGCTATCCACCGAATCAAAGTGTAATATAGCCGTTTCTGTAAGTGGCGTGATAATGGGACTTAGAAGCTGTGTTTCATACGCTGCATGCGGATGTGGAGAATTTGAGTATTGACAGCGTCTCCGTAAAAGTTCATCCGCAAAGTGCAGGGGCTATAAATATTAAGGCAACGCCGCACAATTCACGGCTGATGCCTTAAGCGTCGCCTCGCTTGCAGATTTTCCGGCAACTGTCACAAAAATCTGCCGGCGTGATTCGACACTTAGAATTGTGCGGTGTTGCCTTAATTTAATCAGTTTATTGGCACAAGCAAAAGTGGAAAGAACACAAAAACACACGCTCCGGTGGATTTTTTAGAAAATCCAATTGCTTTTTTTGCTGTCCGGCGGACAGGTATATGACAGTAAAATGGAGATTCCACTGCTCCAAACAACGGACACTGAGCATAACTGTGCTCTCGCTGATCGTACCTGCGGAAACGAGGATATTCGCTCCTATGTCCGTTCCCATAATGCAGAGTATGTCATTCCATCAAGGCAAAATACCAAAAATCACGGGCCGGTCGACTGGCATTTTTACAAGGAAAGACAGTTGGTGGAATGCTTTTGAATAAGTTCAAGCAAGCTTGCTGTATCTTTTTTAGTCTTTACCCATCTTGTTGCTGGTTTGTTGAAATGACCTGGCCTGAGGACTTTTCGGACAGGCCCTAAATAGAGCAGCGCATTTGAAAACTACGGCAATCTGAACCGCATCCTGCCAAGAGGATGTTGAAAATTTTCTCGGCCAGTAGCCCTTGGGCTGCTGGCCGCTTTTTGTATGTCGAAAACCACTCGCTAGGCGAGTGGTTCAAAAGAAGACTAATGTCGATAATGGGAAAAGAAAAACTCCCTTTGCTATACTGGAAGTGCGGTCTGCGAACTGCACAAGCAAGCAAAGGGAGGACATTCGAA
>NZ_JAFOIN010000064.1:0-28414 GCF_017421385.1 Ruthenibacterium sp.
GGCGGCGGCGGCCGCGGCCATTGCGCTGGGCATCCCCGCGCGGGACGCCGCGGCCGCGCTTTCGGCTTCCCGCGGGGTGCGCGGCCGGTGCGAGGTGCTGTATCACGGCGCGTTCACCATCCTGTGCGACTATGCCCACACGGGCGACGCCATTGAAAAGGTGCTCGCGGGCGTTGCGCCTTTCGTGGAGGGGCGGCTGGTGGTGCTGTATGGCTGCGCGGGCGAGCGCGATGCAAAAAAACGCCCGCTGATGAGCGAAGCCGTGGTGAAATATGCTGATTTTGCAGTTTTAACGTCGGATAATCCCCGCAAGGAAGATCCTTGTGCTATAATAAAGGACGCCGAGCCGGTGCTGGCCGCTTCGGGCAAGCCGTACATCGTGGAGGTGGAGCGGCGCACGGCTGTGAACCGGGCGCTGGATATGCTGCGCCCGGGCGATGTGCTGGCGCTGTGCGGAAAGGGCCACGAGGATTACCAGGTCATTGACGGGGTGACCCTTTACCTGGACGAACACAGGATCGTCCGCGAGTGGCTGGAGCGCAAAGGGCTGGACAAAGCCTGACGCCGCCCGGCGAGTATTCAGAGCATGGAGGATTGTATATGCAGCCTGTTTTGTCGAGTGTGCTGCTGCGGGGGCTGGGCGCCCTGGCAGGGGACCCGGAGATCGCGTCGGTGGTGACGGACAGCCGGGAGGCCGGGCCGGGGAGCCTGTTCGTGTGCATCCGGGGCGAGCGCGTGGACGGCCACGATTACGCGCTCCGGGCGCTGGAGGCCGGAGCGGCGGGCGTTGTGGTGCAGCGCCCGGTGCCGGGCGTGCCGCCGGAGAAATGCGTGCAGGTGCCGGACGCGCTGGATGCGATGATCCGGCTGGGCGCGAACTACCGCGCGCTGTACAGCCCGCTGCTGGCGGGCGTGACGGGCAGCGTGGGCAAAACGACGACAAAAGAGTTCTGTTACGCGGTGTTTTCGGCTTTCGGCAAAACGCTCAGGACCGAGGGGAACCAGAACAACGAGATCGGCATGCCGAACACGCTGTTCCGCCTGGACAAAAGCGTGGAGTACGCCGTGGTGGAGATGGGCATGCAGGGCCTGGGCGAGATCCGGAAGCTGACGCTGGCGGCAAAGCCTGCGGGCGCTGTCATCACCTGCATCGGGCGCTCCCATCTGGAGCAGCTGGGCACGCGGGAAAATATCCTCAGGGCAAAGCTGGAGATCTGCGAGGGGCTGCCGCAGGGCGCGCCGCTGGTGGTGAACGGCGACGACGATTATCTGCCCGGCGCGGCCGTCCGGCCGGACCTTGAGAAGGTGCTGTTCGCCGTTGAAAACCCGGACGCGGACGTGCGGGCGCTGGATATCGTTTCCGGGGCGGAGGGCACGCGGTTCACCATCGCGGACAAGGCGCACGGAAGCCTGCCCGCGTATATCCCGGCCATGGGCCTGCACAATGTGCGCAACGCGCTTTCGGCTTATGCGCTGGCCACGCGCCTGGGCCTTGCACCGGCCGCTGCGGCCGCGGCGCTGGCGAATTATCAAACGACGGGCCACCGCCAGCATGTGGTGGAGCACGGCGGCGTGACGGTCATCGAGGACTGCTACAACGCGAACCCCGACAGCATGCGCGCCGCGCTGCTGACGCTGAAGGAATATCCTGTCCGGGGACGGAGGGTCGCGGTGCTGGGCGATATGTTCGAGCTGGGCGCCATCACCCGGCAGGCTCACGCCGAGGTGGGCGCGCTGGCGGCGCGCTGCGGTGTGGACCTGCTGCTGACCGTGGGCGGGGCCATGCGGACCGGCCGCGACAGCGCCGCCGCACTGGGCGCGAACGCGGTGCATTGCAGGGACAAGGACGAAGCGCTGGCCCGCCTTACGGCGTACTGCCGCCCGGGCGACGCGGTTTTGGTGAAGGCCAGCCACGGCATGGCGTTCGAGACGATTCTGGACGGGTTTTACAAAGCCGTGCCCAGGGATTAAAGGCAGCACCGCACAATTTATGGCTGACGCCTTAAGTGTCGCCCCGCTTGCATATTTTCCGGCAGTTGCCTCCAAAAGCCTCGCAAATGCGCAAAGTATTCGCTGCGTTTTTTGTTTAAACTGCCAAAAAATCTGCCGGCGCGATTCAACACCTGGAATTGTGCGGCATTGCCTGAAAATAAAAGAAAGCCGGGTGCCCAGCGGAAAGACCGTGCGCATCGGGCCGGGACGCGGCGCGGCCGCGCAAAAATTACCGGGAGCGTGTAAATTATGGAAAAATATGCCCTTATGGCGGCGGCCTTCGGCGCGCTGGCGATCACAGCGGCCTCCGGCCTGCTGATCATCCCCGCGCTGCGCAGGCTTCACTTCGGCCAGACCATCAAGGAGATCGGCCCCACCTGGCACCAGGGCAAAAACGGCACGCCCACCATGGGCGGTTTGACGTTTTACCTGGGTGTCCTTGTGGGCGTGGTGCTGGGCTATACGGTTCTGGCGCTCAGCGTGCCCAGCCTGCTGGGGGGCTGGCTTTCCGGCACCAGCGTCTCGCTGTTCATCGGCGTGCTGACGGCTTACGCCTTCGGCCTGGTGGGCTTTGTGGACGACTATATCAAGGTGGTGAAAAAGCGCAACCTGGGCCTGATGGCGCGCTATAAGATCGTGGCGCAGGTGCTCATCACCGGGGCGTACCTTTCCTCGCTGTATCTCAACGGAACGCTGTCCACCATCGTGACGCTGCCGCTGCTGGGCGCGGTGGACTTCGGCTGGTTCTTTTACGTCCTCTCGTTCCTCCTCATCATCGGCATGGTGAACGCCGTCAACCTGACGGACGGCATCGACGGGCTGGCGTCCAGCGTCACCTTTGTTGTAATGATGGGCTTCATGTTTATCGCCAGCCTTTTGGGAAACACTACCATGGCGCTGTTTGCCGCGGCCGTGGCGGGCGGCTGCGCGGGCTTCCTTGCGTGGAACTTTTACCCGGCCAAAACGTTTATGGGCGATACGGGCAGTATGTTCCTGGGGGGCGCGGTGGTGGCCGTGGCTTACGGCATCGGCCGGCCGGAGCTGCTCCTTTTCATGGGTGTTATCTACCTGATCGAGGCGTTCAGCGTGATGCTGCAGGTAACATATTTCAAGCTGACCCACGGCAAGCGTATTTTTAAAATGAGCCCCATCCACCACCACTTTGAAATGTGCGGGTGGAGCGAGGTGAAGATCGTCTCCGTGTTCAGCTTCATCACGCTGGTGGGCGTGGTGCTGGGCGGTATTTTTGTCTACGTATCCTGATTCCCCAATAAGCAGCCTGTGCCGATGCGGCCGGCGCGGGCAATTTTGTATCTTCGGAGGTTCCCGATGCCACAAGCAGCCAAAAAGTTAAAACGCAAGTCCGAGGCCCGCATCCGGCTGCTCAGCCAGCCGCCGCTGGACTGGCCGCTGGCCATCATCGTGCTGACGCTGGTGGTGTTCGGGCTGGTGATGCTGTTCAGCGCCAGCTATGCCACGGCGTATTACCGCTTCAAGGGCGACAGCTTCCACTTCATCCGCCAGCAGGCGCTGTTCGCCGCGGTGGGCGTGGTCGTGATGTTCGTCGCGTCCCACGTGGATTACCACATCTTCCACAAATTTGCGTGGCCCATCATGGCCGTCACGGTCGTACTGCTCATCGTCGTGCTCTTCATGCCGGAGCTGAACGGCGCGAAGCGGTGGATATTCCTGCCCATCGGCGGCAATCTGCAGCCCTCGGAGGTGGCGAAGTTCGCGGTCATCGTGCTGTTCGCGCACATCATTTCCATCAACCATAAGCGCATGAAGACCTTTGCCTACGGCGTGCTGCCCTTCGTCGTCATCCTCGGCGTGATCGCGGGGCTGATGCTGCTGGAGCCGCATCTTTCAGGCACGGTGCTCATTTTGGGCATCGGGGGACTGATGATGTTTGTGGGCGGCACGGGGCTTGTGTGGTTCGGCCTTGCCATCGCGGGCGTTGTGGCGGGCGTGGCGGGCGCCGTTGTGCTGGTGCCGGACCTTGTGCCCTACGCCATGAGCCGCATCGAAAGCTGGCAGAACCCGTGGCTGGACGCCCAGGGCGACGGCCACCAGATCATCCAGAGCATGTACGCCATCGGCTCGGGCGGGCTGACGGGCCTTGGCATCGGCAACTCCAAGCAGAAGCACCTGTACCTGCCCGAGCCGCAGAACGACTTTATTTTCTCCGTCATCTGTGAAGAGCTGGGCTTTATCGGCGCGCTGCTGGTGATTTTCCTTTTTGTGGCGCTTTTGCTGCGGGGCATTTATGTGGCGTGGCACGCAAAAGACAAATTCGGCTCCATGCTGGTGGTGGGCGTTATCGTGCAGGTGACGCTGCAGGCGGTGCTGAATATCGCCGTGGTGACGAAGACCATTCCGAACACGGGCATCAGCCTGCCGTTTTTTTCCTACGGAGGCACGTCCCTGCTGATGCTGCTGGGCGAGATGGGCGTTGTGCTTTCGGTCTCCCGCCAGGGCGGCGCGGAGAAGGTATAGCGGCGCGCGGCAGGGCCGCGCGTCTGCATTTTTATTTTTTGAGCGGGGGCAGACCGCCGGTGAAAAGTTTTCCGGCGCGGCCCGGCGCCTGGAACCGTGCGGTATTGCGCGAAAGCAGGAGGTACCTATGCGTGTATTGATCGCCGCCGGCGGCACAGCCGGACACATCAACCCGGCGCTCGCCATTGCGGGCGCGCTGAAAAAACGCCATCCGGACGCGGAGATACACTTCGCCGGACGGCAGAAGGGAATGGAGTACGGCCTTGTCTCCAAGGCGGGTTATGCGTTCCATCCCATCGAGGTGAACGGCATCCAGCGCCGCCTGACGCCGAAGAACATCGCGCGGAACCTGGTTGCCCTTTGGCACCTGGCGCTGAGCGGCCCGCGCGCCGGCGCCATCCTGCGGGAGGTAAAGCCGGACCTTGTCATCGGCGCGGGCGGGTACGTCAGCGGGCCGGTGGTGCAGGCCGCGGCCCGCAGGGGCATCCGCACGGCCATTCACGAGCAGAACGCTTTCCCCGGCGTGACCAACAAGATCCTGGCAAAGCAGGTGGACCTGGTGTTCGCGGCCATGCCCGACGCCGTGCAGCGTCTGGGCGCGCCGGACAAGACGGTCGTTACGGGCAACCCGGTGCGGGAGGAGATGTTCCGGCAGGACCGTCCCGCCGCACGCCGCGCGCTGGGCGCGAAGGAGGGGCAGGCCGTCATCATCTCCTTCGGCGGCAGCCTGGGCGCGCAGGTGCTGGGCGAACGCGTGGCCGATTTGGCAAAATGGGAGATCGCGCAGCGTGATTTCCTTCATGTGCATGCGACGGGCAGCATTGAAAAAGCGGATTTTGCAGCCCTTGCCGCGCGGCTGGGCATCGACCACAGCCCGAAGTTCATCATCCGGGAGTACATCGACAACATGCCGGAGATGCTGGCCGCGGCGGACCTGGTCATCAGCCGGGCGGGCGCGCTGACGCTGGCGGAGATCGCGGCCGTGGGGCGCGCCTCGGTGCTCATCCCGTCGCCCAACGTGGCGGAAAACCACCAGTACCACAACGCCATGCAGCTGCAGAAGCTGGGCGCGGCCGTTGTGGTTGAGGAAAAGGAGCTGACGGGCGAGAAGCTCATCGGCATCGTCGACAAGCTGACGAAGGACCCTGCGGAATTGATGCTCATGGGGGCGAAAGCGCGTGCGCTGGCCCAGCCGGATTCGCTGGATAAGATCTGCGAAAATCTGGACCAATTGATGAAAACCACGGCGTAAACGGCGCGCTTTTAACACAAACGGCCCTGTTTGCATAGGATGGGTTACAGTCTGGGACACTGGGCTCCATTCTACGAAACGGGGTGCGGGATATGGAAATTTTGACGATCAGCGGAGGCAGCGGCCTTTTTGGAGAGGTGCGGATACCCGGCGCAAAGAACAGTGTGCTGCCCATCATGGCGGCGTCGGTGCTGTGCCGCGGCACGGTGACGCTCACGGACGTGCCGCATCTGTCCGACGTGGAGGCTTCGGCGCGCATCCTGCAAAGCGTGGGCTGCAAGGTCCTGCTGGAGAATGGGCGCGCCGTCATTACGCCGCCGGAATTTCCGGGCAGCGCAGTGCCGGAGCCGCTGATGCGCGCGATGCGCTCCTCGCTGTTCTATCTGGCGCCGCTGCTGGCCCGCACGGGCCGCGCGGACATCTATACGCCCGGCGGCTGCCGCCTGGGCGCGCGGCCCATTGATATGCATCTTTCCGGCCTTGAGAAGATGGGGGCGCATATCACGGAGAAGGACGGCGGCGCGCTGGAGGTCACTGCGCCGGACGGCCTTGCGGGCGCGGATATCTGCCTGCGCTTCCCCAGTGTGGGCGCCACCGAGACGCTTCTCATGGCGGCGGCCGCAGCCAGAGGAGAGACGGTGCTGCGCGGCGCGGCCGTGGAGCCGGAGGTGACGGATCTGGCGCGCTTTTTGCAGGGCGCGGGCGCGGATATCACAGGCGTCGGCACGCGGGTGCTGCACATCCGCGGCCGGGAGCTGCTGATGGGCACGCAGCATGCCGTCTGCCCGGACCGCATTACCGCGGCCACCGTGCTGTGCGCTGTGGCGGGCTGCGGCGGCGAGGTGCTGCTCACCAATACCTGCAACGCCCATCTGGCCGAGGTGCTGCGCATCCTGCGCAGGGCCGGATGCATGGTGTCGGCCTCGGGGGACAGCTCTGTGGCGCTGGCAAGCTCGGGCGCTCTGCGCGCCGCGGGAGGGTGGGATACGGGCGTGTATCCATCGTTCCCAACGGACGCGGCACCCCTGATGGCGGCGGCGCTGCTGCGGGCGCAGGGGGAAAGCCGTGTGACGGACACGATTTTTGAAAACCGTTTTGCCTGCGCCGAAGGCTTTTTGCGGCTGGGTGCCAGCGTGAATGTTTGCGGCCGGACGCTGCATGTCCACGGCATGGACCTGCTGAACGGAGCGGACGTGGAAGCGCCCGACCTGCGCGGCGGGGCGGCGCTGGTCATCGCCGCGCTGCAGGCACAGGGCAGCACCCGCGTCATGGGCGCGGAGCATATCAGCCGCGGCTACGAGGACATTGCGGCGCTGCTTGCACCGCTGGGGGCGCGCATCACGCGCAGCTGGGGGTGAACCGTGCGGGCGCGGTTGCCGGAATGCCGGGACCGTGCTATGATAATAGAAAACTCCGGGCCGGGGGAGAAGGGCCGGCCGGTCCGCATCCGCACGGCCGTGCGGCGGCAGGGGCAGGTGAAACAAAAAAAGAGCTCCCGCTGCATGCGGCGCCGGGCCGCAAAGACGTTGACGAGAAAGGAGTGGCGCGTTTTGGCACGCAGCACGCCGCCGCAGAAACCCGTTTATCCAAAAAACGAACCGCAGCCGCGCCGCCAGGCGCCGCAGCGGCCCGTGTATACATACGATGCGGATGTGCCCAGGCAGCCGCGCAAGCCCGCGGGCGGGCGAGTCGTGTACGATTATAACAAATCGGCAGGGGCGTCCTCCGGCGTGCCCGCCGGTTCCCCGGCCCGTCCTGCGGCTCCGTTCGTGAATACGGCGCCGCAGGCCCCGCAGCAGGGGCGGGGAACCGCGCCGGCCGCCGGAAACAACGCGGGCATTCCGGAGCCGCGGCAGCCTCGCGGCGGGGGCCCGCAGGCCCGCGGCCGGGAGGAAATATACGGCCGGCCGCCGCGTTCCCAGGCACAGGCCGGGGCACAACGGCGCCCGCAGCAGGACGTGCGCCGTGCGCCTCAGCGGGAAGAGCCGCGCTGGCGCGCTCTGCCGGAACAGGAGGCGGAGCTGAAGCCGCGCCCGGGTGTGTACGACCAGAGCGCGGACAGGCCCCGCCAACCCCGCGCAAACAGCGCTTCGCCCGGCCCGGCCCGCACGCCGGGCGGGCCGCCGCCGGGGAAAAGCGGAAAGGCCCGGAAAAAGCGGAGGAAAAAGCGTCCGCCCCGCCCCCTCACACCGGGCGAAGCGCGCCGCCGCCGCGTCCGGCGCGGCATTCTGGCGGGCGTGCTGATCGCCGTGCTGCTGGCGGCCGGGTTCCTGATCTCGGCGGCCGTGCTGTTTAAGATCGAGACAGTCACCGTCGAATCTCCCGACGGGCAGCTGGCCTACGACGACAGCCAGATCGTCGCGGCTTTCGGCCAGCCGGCGGGGGAAAACCTGTTCGGGTTCAATACGGCGGAGGCGCAGCAGGCCATCGCCGCGGCGCTGCCGTATCTGGAGAGCGTGGAGATCAAGCGCCGCCTGCCGGACACCGTGGTCATCACAGCCACGCCCGCGGTGGAGACCTACACCGTGGAGAGCGCGGCGGGCTGGGCGGTTCTGAGCCAAAGCTACAAGGTGCTGCGTGTGGATGCCGAGGCGCCCGCGGGGCTTGTGCGCATCGACGGCGCGCAGGCCGACGCGCCCGCGCCGGGCCAGCCGGTGAAGTTTACCGAGGAGGACAAGCTGTCCGTCCTGCAGACCGTGCTTTCCAAGGCGCAGGCGCAGGGGCTGGGCCCCATCAGCGAGGTGGACCTGACGAACACGCTGGAACTGAGCTTCCTGTATCAGGACCGCATCCGCATCGTGCTGGGCACCACCAACGACCTGGATTATAAAATCAAATGGGCGTGGGAAATGGTGACCCCCGGCCGGACCAGCGACAGCCTGGGCGAGGAAGAGCGGGGCACTCTGGACGTGAGCTCCCGCGGGGAGGACGGCCTTGGCCGCGCCCGCTGGCGCGCGGGCGTGCTGTGAGAGCACCGGGCGTAACCGACTATATATACTTTATTTTTACATAATCTTGGAATGGCTATTGAAATCAAATCTGAAATCTGGTATCCTAATACTTAGTGTATAGTACAAAATTGTCTTTAGGGGGAATTCTCGTGGCATTTATCCTCGATGAAGAACTGCAGAATATAACGAACATCAAGGTCATCGGCGTGGGCGGCGGCGGCGGAAACGCTGTCAACCGCATGGTGCAAAGCGGCCTGCGCGGTGTTGAATTTATCAGCATGAATACCGATCAGCAGGCGCTGTTTGCCTCCAAAGCCACACAGAAGGTGCAGCTTGGCGCGAAGCTGACGAAGGGACGCGGCGCGGGCGCCGACCCCGAGATCGGCCAGCGCAGCGCGGAGGAGAGCCGCGACGAGATCGCCACCGCCCTCAAGGGCGCGCAGATGGCCTTCATCACCGCCGGTATGGGCGGCGGCACGGGCACGGGCGCCGCGCCTGTGGTGGCCGAAGTGGCCAAGGAGCTTGGCATCCTTACCGTGGGCATCGTCACGAAGCCCTTTGCCTTTGAAGGCAAGCGCAAAATGAACATGGCCGAGATCGGCATCGCCGGCCTGCTGGAGCGTGTGGATTCCCTCATCGTCATCCCCAACGAGCGCCTGAAGCTCATCAGCCAGGAAAAGATCACGCTGCTGAACGCTTTTGAAGCGGCCGACAATGTGCTGCGCCAGGGCGTGGAGAGCATCTCCTCGCTGATCAATGTGGCGGCCTTCATCAACCTGGACTTCGCGGACGTGCGCAGCATCATGAAGGACGCGGGTTACGCGCACATGGGCGTTGGTTCCGCCAAGGGCGTGAACAAGGCGGAGGACGCGGCCAACGCGGCCATTTCCAGCCCGCTTTTGGAGACGAGCATTTCCGGCGCGCGCGGCGTTATCATCAACATCACCTCCTCGCCGGACATCGGCCTGGACGATGTGGAAAAGGCCGCCAGCCTCATCACCAATTCCGCGCACCCCGAAGCGAACATCATCTGGGGCGCCGCGTTCGACGAGAACCTGAAGGATGAGATGAGCATTACCGTCATCGCCACAGGCTTTGACGCGGGCCTTGTGGGCAGCGACCCCATGGACGTGCCGCAGAATGCGGCCACGTTCGGCGGCAAGGTGCAGGTAGCGTTCAAGAACGATACCGCGCCCGTGGCCCCGGCGCAGCCGGTGCAGCCCGTTGCTCCCACGCAGCCGGTGCAGCCCGCCCCCGCGGTGGAGGAAGACGACAACAGCTATTTCGACGATATCCTCGGCCTGCTGAACAACCGCGGAAACAACTGAGCAACCTTGGGAAAAGCGGGGCGTTAAGCCCCGCTTTTTTGGCTGAATGGCGCTGCGTGCGCCCCGGCCGCAGCACAGACGAAAGGAGGCGCGCGTGTGCAGACACTGGAGGAAAAACAGCAGGACGGCATGACGGGCGCCGGCCCGGAGACGGAATTTCATACCGAGCTTTTCGGCTTTAACCGGGTGGAGGTGCTGTCTTACATCGAGCGCATCTCCGCGGCAAACGCGGAGAAAGCGCGGGCGCTGGAGGACACCATCGCCGCGCTCCAAAAAGACCTGACAGGCGTGCGCCGGCAGGGAAGCACACTGGCGCAGAAGGCAAAGCAGGTATTCAACGAGCTGGAGAACCAGAAAAAACGTGCGGAGGACGCGGTGGCAGAGGCTGCTGCGCTGCGCACAGAGGTGGACAAGGCCAACGACGAGATCGCCGCGGTGCGCAGCCGCCTCTTTGCCCGGGAGCAGGAAAACGCCGCGCTGAAAAGCGACAATGCGCGGCTGAGCGAAACGGTGGACGATCTGACGCGCGCTTTGACACGCCGCGGCGCGCCGCTGCCGGCCGGGCAGAACGCGTCCGCTTCGGGAAGCAGCGGCGACCAGGCCCTGCTGCAGCAGGCGCAGCTCAAGGCGCGGGACATTCTGCGCGCGGCTGACGCTCAGGCGACGGCGCACATTGAAAAGGCGAAAGAGGACGCCGCAGCCATTGTGGCCCAAGCAAAGGTGGAAAAGAGCAAAGCGAAGGCGGGGCTGGCGGAGTCCGCCGACGGCATTGCGGCCAGCATCGCTGTGCTGAAGGCGCAGCTTGCGGCGGTGGACGCCAAGATACTGGCGGCGACGGGCGATCTGCAGAAAGCCACCGACGGCATCACCGCCGCGCTGGGCAATACCGAGCGCAGCCTGTCCTCGCTTGGCGCGCAGGTGGAGCGTTTCCCTGAAAATGCGCCCGCCGCACAGCCGCAGCCGGCCCAACCGGCAGCGCCCCCAGCGCCGCAGGAGCCCGCTCCGGCCCGTGAATACGCTGTGCAGGAGCATGCGGCGTACCCTGTACGGGAGGGGCGGAGCGTTCGGGACGGGGCGGTTCCCGCTTTTGCGCCGGACAGCGAATACGACCGATATGTGCGCGCCCGCAGGGAAGAAGACGCCTATTACAGCGCTCTGCGCCGCGTGCGCTATGAAGATGAACTGCGCGACCGTTTTTATGAAGAGGAACGGCTTCGTCAGGAGGCCCTGCGCCGTATACGCTAC
Organism: Ruthenibacterium sp.; assembly: GCF_017421385.1. NCBI lineage: Bacteria > Bacillati > Bacillota > Clostridia > Eubacteriales > Oscillospiraceae > Ruthenibacterium > Ruthenibacterium sp. The sequence goes on from NZ_JAFOIN010000064.1 coordinate 11,265, forward strand.
GACGAAGCGCTGCGGGAACAGGAGTACGCGCGCCGCTGCGGCCCGGACCATCGCGCGCCTTATGCGGCCGCGCCGGAGGGCGGTTATCCTTTGTATGCATCCCGGAGGGACGACCGGTTTGACCGAGCGCCCGCCCTGGGGCGTGACGGAGGAGCGGCCGTTGTGCAGGCGAGAGAGGCGGATCTCCCGCAGACAGCGGCCGCCGGACGGCACGCTGCAGTCCAGCAGCCCATGGCGCCCATGCCGTCCTCTGTGCCGCCCGCGGCAGAGGAACCGCAGCAGGAGCTGCAGCCGCCGGCCTTTGAAGCCTCCCGCCCACGCTACCGCGCAACGAATGGCAGGCCGCTGCCGGGGCGCAACGTAACGCCTCAGGGAGACAGGCCCGCCGTCCTGGAGGAGCAATACGACGCGGTCCAGCACGCGGCTCGCGGCGGTGCGCCGGGCAATGCGCCTTATGATATTCCGGAAGCGCCGGCGCAGCCCGTGGTGCAGAAGGTGGAGATCCCGCAGGTGCCGCCGAAGGAGCCGCCGGAATCCGGCTCACAGATCCCGTTTGGAAAACCGCATGCACCGCGTGCCATGCCGTTTGCCCCGTTTGACCCCTATACGCCCCATACCGCGCCCTATATCGAACCGGACGCGGAGGCGGCCCGCATTTTGAACACGCCGCCGCCCCCGCCGCCGCGTGGGACGGAGGCGAAACAGCCCTATGTGCCGCAGCCCACGCCGATCGCGCCCAGCGTTCCGTTGTCGGGCCCTTATGCCAGGCCGTCCGCCGCGGCGGTGGCGGGCACGCCGCAGGCGCAGCCTGCGCCCGCGCGCACCGAAGAGCCTGTGATCATCCCTTATTCCGCGCCCATCCCTCCGATGGGAAGTAAGGCGGATGCGGGAGAAGCGGCCGCTGCTTCAGCGGCCCGGAAGGGGGAGGCTTCCCCGGCGGCGCCTGTATCCGGGCAGAAGAAGCCGGAAATGCAGCGCGCGCAGGAGCCTTCTGCACCGTCTGTGGGAGCTGCCGCGAAACCTCCGGTGTTCACTGCGCCGCGCGGCCAGCAAAAGCAGGGGTCCGCGCTGTCGGACGACCTGCTGGCCAATTTGAACGCGCTGCTCAACGGAGGGCAGGAACCGTAAGGCCGTCCGGGCCGAAGCCTTAAAATAAGGGCAACACCGCACAATTCTAAGAGTCGAATCGCGCCGGCAGATTTTTTGGCAGGTTAAACAAAAAGCGCAGCGAATACTTTGTGTATTCGCGAGCATTTTTGTGACGGTTGCCGGAAAATCTGCAAGCGAGGTGACGCTTAAGGCATCAGCCGTGAATTGTGCGGTGTTGCCTAAGACCGCATCTGCCGCGCGCAGCCGCATATCTTTCGGCGGCGCGTACGCAGGTGCGGTTTATTTTACGTTCGAGGGGCTCCTTCAACAACAAAAGCAGCCGGGGCTGTTTTCCGGCCGCATAAACAGATGCGCCGCCGTGACTATTTCCATAGGGGCCGGCGCAAACTATGAAAAGAGCCGTGCCTGGGAACAGAAATAGGACTTGCATATTTTATACTAAAATGGTATAGTATTATTAAGGAAAAAGAAACCAATCCCGCCGGCGGTGAAAGCGCCGCACAGCGGGCGATAACACAAAAGGAGATAAGATTATGGCGGTAAATGTGAAAACACAGGATTTTGAAGAACAGGTGGCAAAGGCTTCCGGCCCGGTGCTGGTGGATTTCTGGGCGAGCTGGTGCGGTCCGTGCCGTATGCTGGCGCCGGTCATCGACCAGCTTGCGGCGGAGCAGACGGATGTAAAGGTCTGCAAGGTGAACATCGACGAAGAACCGGGCCTTGCCCAGCGCTTCGGCGTTATGAGCATCCCGACGGTGGTGCTGTTTGAAAACGGCCAGGAAAAAAACCGCAGCGTGGGCCTTGTGCCCAAGGAAAAGCTACTGGCGCTGCTGGGACGCTGATTGGTCTGAGGAATCCGGAGGATAAGACAGCCTTCAGGATGGTTTTCATGTTTTGAGGCAGTAAAAAGGCCGCGTGCCCTTTCACAAGGGCACGCGGCCTTTTGGGATTCATAAGGCAACAGGGCTCAGCGGCGGTTGACGCTGCTGGTGCCCTTCTCTACCAGGTAAGTGGCCTCCAGGTCTGCCAGATGAAGCTTGACAGCCAGCGGGTATTCGTCGAACGCATTGCTGATGGCGTAGCTGCCGCCGCGCACCGCGTCGTCGAAGCCGCCCATGTGCCAGCGGATGGCGATGGCCTCCACGGGCTTCAGGCGGATGAAACGCTCGATGAGATAAACGCTCTTTTCCCCGTGACCGAACGGAAAAGCGTCCTGCACGCTGTAAGAGGGAACCTTTTCCCATTGCCCGGTGGCGTCGTTCTTTACGTTGCGGAACCCCGATTTGTAGTAATTGGCCTTGCACAGGTCGTGCAGCAGAGAAACGAGGGTGAAACTCTCCTTGTTGTCCTCTTCCGTGTAAAAGCGGGACATCAGCACGTTATACACGTTGATGCTGTGCATCACAAGGCCGCATTCGCACGCGCCGTGAAAACGCGTGGAGGCCGGAGCCGTATAAAAATCCGTGGTCGCCAGCCAGTCCAGCAGCAGCTGCGCGCCGGGGCGGGAGACATTTTCGGAAAAAATACGGATAAACTCTGCTTTGTAATCCATACCGTCAGATCTCAAGATCGTTCAGGATGCCCTTCAGAATGGCCAGCTCGTCGTGGGTGAGGCTGATGCCCTTGCCCATTTTGCTGTTGTCGGGCGCCCAGTCGCGGATGTCGTATTTGGGCTCGCGGTCGTTCCAGCTCACCATATTGAGCTGCCGTTCCCAGCCGTTGGGGCTCTGGGACAGCACCGCGATGCGTTCTGTGATCTCATATTTGAATTCTGCCATAAAACTGATACTCCTCTGAAATGAAAATGTATGCCAGTGCACGAGCAGCCTCGCGCTCGGCCTGCGACACTGTTAATGATAGCGGATACGGGGCGCAAATGCAAGGTTTAAAGAAAACTTCGTGCTGCGCCCGCTTGCACAACAGCCGCGCGCTTGGTAAAATAGGAACAGCATCACCCCTGCGCGGCGCATGGCGGTGGGGGTGATACATTTTGATTTTAGGAGGGAGCCCCGTGTCTGAATACAATGTGCCCTTCACAGACGAGGACCACCGCATCCTCAGCTCCTGTGTTACGCTGGTGGAAGGCCTTGCGGACTATCTGGGCGGCGGATATGAGATCGTGCTGCACAGCCTCGAGGATGTGGAGCACTCGGTGGTGAAGATCATCAACGGCCACCACACGGGCCGCACGACGGGCGCGCCCATCACGGATCTCGCGCTCTCCATGCTCTCGCGGATAGAGAACGAGAACCGGCCGGGCTATATCTCCTATTTTTCCAGGAACAAAAAGGGAGAGCCGCTCAAGGCTGCCACCATCGCCATCCGCGGCGTGGGCGGGCGTATCATCGGGCTGCTGTGCATCAATTTTTACCTCAACACGCCGCTTTCGCATCTTCTGGATTCGCTGTGCGCTCCCGCACAGCAGAGCCCTGCGGTGACGGAGACCTTCGCTGAGAACACGCGGGAGCTGGTGGTGCAGTCTGTGGAGCAGGCGCGCGCACAGGTGATGGCGGACGGAAGCATTCTGCCGTCAAACAAGAACCGGGAGATCGTGGCGCTTTTGCACCGCTGGAATATCTTTAAGATAAAGGATTCCGTCCCGCTCACGGCCCAGGCGCTGGATATTTCGCCCAATACGGTGTACCTGCACCTGCGCAACGTCCGCCAGGAGGAGGACGCTTAGAGCAAGGCTTTTTATTGCGGAGCAAAAATAGCCGCAGGCTGTTTTTTCGGCCCTGCGTCCCTTCAGATATTTTTTATTGCTGTGCAATAAAAAATATCTATGCAAATTTCCGTTTGAATGAAAAATAATTTAGTGTTATACTGATAAACAACATAGCCAAAGACGGCGTGCGCTCCCGGAGCGCACGCCGTCTTTTATTGGGCGGTATTACCGATAAAATGAAATAAAATTTAGTTAATCGTTCAATTGAATAAAAAATATTTTAGTGCTAACATGGAAGCAGAAAAATGCTGCGGGCTTCGGGCGCGCGGCCAAAAGCGAAGAAAGGAAGAAAAGCATATGGAAAAAATTCACACGGAAAAGGCCCCGGCCGCAATCGGCCCTTATTCGCAGGCGATGAAGCAGGGGGGGCTGGTGTTCACCTCCGGCCAGATCCCGCTGGACCCGGCGACGGGCGCCGTCGTGGGGGAAGATATCACAGCGCAGGCAAAGCAGGTGCTTGAAAACCTCAAGGCCGTGCTGGAAGCATCCGGTGCGGCGCTGGATACAGTGCTCAAGACGACATGCTTTCTGGCGGATATGGCGGACTTCGCGCCCTTCAACGAGCTGTATGCGGCCTATTTCACAGGCTGCCCGGCACGCTCCTGCGTGGCGGTGAAACAGCTGCCCAAAGGTGTGCTCGTAGAAGTGGAGGCCATTGCGGCGGTGCGCTGAAAGACAAAACAATCTATATAAGAGCGAAAGGAGAGGCAAGCGATGGATATCAAGGCAAAAATGAACGGGCGCTTCCGCGACCTACAGGGCGGCCTGTTCCTGGAAGTGACGAAGGCAGACGTGGGCGAGGGCGCCGGCAACTTTATGAAGGCAGGCGGCGACATCATGGCCTGGGCGGACCCCTTCTTCCCGGACCCGGCCATCCCGGAGTCTGTGAAAAAGGCGATGCACGAGGCGATCGACGGGGGGTTCCCGGCCCATTACGGCATGCCCATCGGCATCTACGAGCTGCGCGAGGCGCTGGCGGAGCATATCTCGGAGCGGACGGGCCTTTCCATCGACCCCAGCCGCAATGTCATCGTGACGCCGGGCTCGGACAGCGGGCTTTTGTACGCCATGATGCCGTTCATCTCGGAGGGGGACGAGGTGATGGTGCCGGACCCCAGCTATCCCAGCAATTTCCTCAATCCGAAGCTGCTGGGCGGCAAGACGGTGCCCGTGCCGCTGTACCCCGAGGACAATTACCAGGTGCGCATCGAGGAATTTGAAAAATGCCTCACGCCGCGCACGAAGATGGTGCTGCTCACGCACCCCAACAATCCCACCACTACGGTGTACCGGCGCGAGAGCATCGAGGCGCTGTGCCGCTTCATCATCGACAACGATCTGGTGCTGGTGTGCGACCAGGCGTTTGAAGACCACATCTACGACGGCATCGAATTCGTGGCGCCGTGCACGCTGCCCGGCATGTGGGAGCGCACGCTCACAGTATGCTCCATTTCCAAGGGCATCGGGCTGTCCGGCTTCCGCATCGGCTATATCTATGCGTGCGACAAGATCATGGATGTGCTGTACGGCGGCGCGGTGAACGTGCTGGGCGCAGCGTGCACCCTCAGCTCGCTGGGCGCCATCGCGGCCATCAAGGACAAGGAGCATATGCGAAGCAATTATGAGCGCCTCGAGCGCCGCCGCCGTCTGGCATACGACATCCTCTCCACAGCACCCGGCGTGGAGATGAAGATGAGCGAGAGCGGCATCCTGTCCTGGCTCAATATCAGCCGGCTGGGCACGAGCGCCGAGGTGGCCGATTACATCATGGAGCATGCGAAAATCATGGTGAACCAGGGCACGCCCTACGGCGCGCAGGGCGAGGGCTGGCTGCGCATCGTGACGGCCTGCTTCGCCAGCGATGAGGATGCGGCCGTGCGCTTTGAGCGCATCAAGGCAGCGCTCACACGGCTGGCGAAGGAAAAGGGCATTGCATAGGCAAGGGCCGGCCGCAGGGCCGGAAGGGTATCAAATGTAAGGAAAGGAAGGAAGACCATTGAAAGACGAAAACAACAAGCTTGAATTCAGAGGCGGCATGTTTATGTCGCTGGTGCCGGTGGCGATCTTCTTCGCCTTCTGCATCATCCTGTTCGTGGTGTTCAAGGCGTTCAACATGGAGGCGCTGGCCATGGGCGGCTTCGTGGCGCTCCTCATCGGCGGCATATTCTGCAAGAGCTACACGAAATTCTGGGATTCTGCCATCCGCGGCATCTCCTCCATCTCCTCGGTTTCCGTTATCGTTATCTTTTTCGTCATCGGCATGTTCTCCGCGCTGATGAAGGAGAGCGGCCTGTCCGGTGGGTTCGTATGGCTGGCGAACTCCGTGGGCATCCAGGGCGGCCTGTTCGTGGCGTTTGTGTTCTTTGCAACCTGTATCGTTTCCACGGCAACCGGCTCGTCCATCGGCACCATGTTCACAGCATTCCCCATCTTCTATCCCGCGGGCATCATCCTGGGCGGCAGCCCCATGTTCCTGGCGGGCGCCATCGTCTCGGGCGCCATTTTCGGTGACAACCTCGCCCCCATCTCGGACACGACCATCGCCAGCGCCTCTACGCAGCAGTTCCGCGACGGGCGTCCAGCCGATGTGGGCGGTTGTGTGAAAACGCGCTTTAAGTATTCCATCGTGGCGGGCAGCATCGCGCTGGTGCTCTTTGCCATCCTGGGCGGCATCGGCGGCACATACGAGGGCGGCGCGATTGAGGCGCTTTCAAACCCCGTCAGCCTCGTTATGCTCATCCCGGTCGTCGTGATGCTCGTTGTGGCCACGAAATCGCGCAACATCTTCCTTGGCATTCTGGTGGGCCTCTCGCTGGGCCTTGTGACGGGCCTTGCCTGCGGGCTTTTCCCGCCCTCCGCCGTCTTTGCAAACGACCCGGAGAACAGCGCCGCCACAGGCTTCCTTGTAACGGGCGTTGCCGGCATGCTGGGCACGGTTGGCCTCGTGATCTCGGTGTTCGGCATCATGGGCGTCCTTACAGATGCGGGCATGCTGGGCTATCTTGTTGAGAAGATCCTGGGCAGCAAGCTGGCCCGCACGCCGCGCGGCGCCGAGGTGGCGAGCGTTATTGGCATCTCGCTCACCACGCTCATCTTCGGCGGCGTGACCAGCGCATCCATCCTCACGTTTGGCCCGGTGCTGAACGAGGTGGGCAAGGCGAAGGGCATCCACCCCTACCGCCGCGCGAATCTGCTGGATGCAGTTGCCAACAGCCTGCCGGCCATCGTGCCGTTCCTTTCCGTGTTCGTGTTCATTGGCTCCGCTCTCACGGGCCTGTCGCCTGTGGCTGTGGCCGGCGGCACGCTTTACGGCTTCACGCTGTTCGCCGTTATGGTGGTGGCGGTAGCCACGGGTTGGGGCCGCGACTTCGAGGGCAAGAACGGCGAGGCTGTGAAGCAGCCTGTTGAGGAGACGGCACAGAGCAGCAAGTGATTCATGCTCTGTGGCTCATTCGCCCAATGAAACCACAAAAAACTCACTGAAAATGAAAGACCGCCGCGGAGCTGCTCCGCGGCGGTCTTTTTATTGTAAGGGAAATGGAAGAGGGATCGTCTGTATCCGGCCTGCAAGGGAGCCTCAATAAAGTGTAAACGGCAGGAAAGACGGAGAAGGAACAACGCATAGGATGCGAAAAAACCGCACCACTAAGCCGTTTTTGGCTGTCTGGTGCGGTTTTCCGAATGGTCGGAGTATTGAGATTTGAACTCAAGGCCTCTGCGTCCCGAACGCAGCGCGCTACCAACTGCGCTATACCCCGAAAGAAAACGGCAGCAGATGCTGCCGTTTGGTTGCGGAAGAAGGATTCGAACCCTCACAATGCGAGTCAGAGTCGCAGGTGCTACCATTACACAATTCCGCATTGCATTCACGGCGTATCGCCGAAGTGCTTTATTATTATACGAAGAAATTCGCCCGATGTCAACACCTTTTTTTAAGAAAATCCACACGAAATAAAATCCCCTTGCGCAAGATTTGCCGTGTACCCGGCTTTGGGCGCGTGGTATAATAACCTCAAGCCCGCCGCTTGCGCGGCCGCGCGCACTTCGTGCGCTGATGCGCTTTCGCGCACGGGCTTGAGAACATTGAACCATGCAAAACCGCAGCAGGTGCGGTTTTGTTGGGGCCGCTTCGCGGCGTCATGGTATACTGAAAAAACAGCAAAGGCGCCTGCGCGCAGGCGCCTGAACGGGATTGGGGCATCGGTATATGGACCTGTGGGCCAGCCTTTCCAACAGCGGGGTCTATCTGGCTGTGTTGGCGGGAGGATATTTGTTAAAAAGAGCGGGGCTGTTCCGCGTGCAGGACGCGCGGTTCCTCTCTGCGGTCATTATGAACATCACGCTGCCGGCCGCTATCGTCAAGGGCTTTGCAGGCGTGGAGCTGAGCGGCGTGCTGCTGCTCACGTTCGTGTTTTCCTTTTTGGTGAGCCTGACGCTGGTTTGCACGGGTGCGGTGCTTTCCCGCGGGCGTCCGGCAGTGGAACGGGGAACGACGATCCTGAACACCAACACATTCAACTGCGGAAATTTCGCCATCCCGTTTTTATCGGGCGTGGTGAGCTCGGAATCCTTTGCCGCTATGTGCATGTTTGACGTGGGCGCTGCGATTTTTACGTATGGGCCCAACGCGGCCGTGGCCCAGCGCGCCATGGGCGGCGGGAAGGGCAGGGGCGCGGGGCTCGGTTCAGTGTTGAAAAAGCTTTTCACCACGCCCACTTTTCTTGTGTATGTGGCGATGGTCGCCCTGAGCCTGCTGCACTGGGAGCTGCCGGGTTTTGCGATGAACGTGGCCGTGATGGCGGGCAATGCAAACTCCTTTCTTGCCATGCTGTGCATCGGCATTCTGTTTGAGGTGCGGTTCCCGCGGGAAGGCCGCGCCACGGTGGCCCGGGTCCTGGCCGGGCGGTACACGGTGTGCGCACTGGCGGCTGTGGTTTTGTGGCTTTGGCTGCCGGTTCCGCGGGAAGTGGCACGCACGCTGGTGGTGATGCTGTTTGCGCCGGTGGCGAGCTGCGCCCCGATGATCACCATTGAAAACGGCTGCGACGGCACGGTGGCTGCCGTCATCAATTCCATCAGCATGGTGCTGAGCATCACCATCATGACGCTGCTGCTGGCGGTGCTGCCGGTTTGACAACCGGGTGGGAAAATCCTATACTGAAAACAGAAACAAAATCGGCAGGGGCGCCGCATGGATGCGCCTTTGGAAGGGGAAGATAAAAATGCTCTGGGCAATTCTTTCAACGCTGCTCGTCGGCGCGGTGGCCGGCTGGCTGGCAAGCAAAATAATGGGCGGCGGCGGGAGCCTTGTGCGGAACATCGCCGTCGGCGTCATCGGTTCGTGTGTGGGCGGGCTGCTGTTCGGCCTGCTGGGCTTTTCGGCGCACAGCCTGTTTGCGAACATCATTGTTTCGGTGGTGGGGGCGTGCGTGTTCCTGTTCGTGGCGCGCAGGCTGACAAAATAACGCGCCGCCCGGCGGCGGGCGTGAACGGTTGAGAGAAAGAAGGTTTTTCGATGAAAAAACGTGTGGGTATCCTTACCTCCGGCGGGGACTGTCCCGGCCTGAACGCCACCATCCGCGGCGCGGCCAAGGCGCTGTACCAGCGTTTCGGCGATGAGGTGGAGATCGTCGGCATTCAGAACGGCTACGACGGCCTCATCAAGGGCGAATGGCGCGAAATGCAGCAGTATGAATTTTCCGGCATTTTGACGGTGGGCGGCACGATCCTTGGCACCAAGCGCACGCCGTTTAAAATGATGACCGTCGTGGAGGACGACAAGGTCGACAAAGTCGCCGCCATGAAAAAAACGTATAAGGATGCGAAGCTGGACTGCCTGCTGTGCCTGGGCGGAAACGGCACGCATAAAACGGCCAACCTGCTCAGCGAGGAGGGCCTGAACATCATCGGCCTGCCCAAGACCATCGATAACGATATTTACGGCACCGACGTGACCTTCGGCTTCCACACGGCTGTGGATATTGCCACGGAAGTCATCGACCGCATCCATACAACGGCCTCCAGCCACCGCCGCTGCATGGTCATCGAGATCATGGGCAACAAAGCGGGATGGCTGACGCTGTATTCCGGCATCGCCGGCGGCGCGGATATCATCCTCATCCCCGAGCTGCCTTACAATATCGAGAATGTTTGCGCCGCCATCCAGAAGCGCAGCGAGCAGGGCAAGACGTTTTCCATCCTGGCTGTGGCGGAGGGCGTATACGATGTGGGCGAAGCGGCCATGAAGAAAAAGGAGCGGGCGGCGGCGCGGGCCGCTGCGGGCGAGCGCACGGCCACGAACCGCATTGCAAGGCAGATCGAGGAAGCGACGGGCTTTGAGACCCGGGTGTGCGTGCCCGGACACATGCAGCGCGGCGGCAGCCCTTCGGCATACGACCGTGTTCTGGCCACCGAGTTCGGCACCTATGCGGCAAAGCTGGTGGAGGCCGACCACTACGGCGTGGCCGTCGCCATGAAGAACAATATCGTGACGGAGAACGCGCTCAAGGACATTGCGGGCAAGACGAAGCTGGTGCCCGAGACCTGCGACATGCTCACGGTGGCGCGCCGCATGGGAGTGAGCCTCGGGTGAAAGGCGCCGCCCGTTGACAAACCGCGCAAAAGCGGCTATAATCCATCATAAGTAAATGCTGTGAAAAAGAGTGCGTTCCGCAGAACGGGCCGCTGTGCCGCGGGCACAGGCCGGGCCGGGACGTCCGTGAAAGAGAGCCGGGGCAGGTGGGAGCCGGTGCGGGCGGGCGGAGCGCTGTCGCTTTGGAGCAGGGGCGGGGAACAGCAGTAGCCGCTCTCGTTGGCCCGCGTTAAGGGCGTTCAAGTGGCTTGCCGCGCAGGCGGCGGGCAATTTGGGTGGTACCGCGGTATCTTGATGCCGTCCCATGCACATTTGTGTGGGGCGGCATTTTTGTTTGCATTCCGCCCCGAAAGGAGTACAAGGATGAAAGAACTGGAGAAAATTTACGACCCTTCGTCCGTGGAGGACAAGCATTACAAAAAATGGGTGGATGCAGGCTATTTCCACGCGGAGCGCGACCCGGACAAAAGGCCCTATACCATTGTGATGCCGCCGCCCAATATCACGGGGCAGCTGCACATGGGCCACGCCATGGACGAGACCTGGCAGGATATCCTCATCCGCTACAAGCGCATGCAGGACTATGCCGCTCTGTGGGTGCCGGGCACGGACCATGCGTCCATTGCCACAGAGGCGAAGATCGTGGCGAAGATGAAGGAAGAGGGCCTCACGAAGCAGGACCTCGGCCGCGACAGGTTTTTGGAGCGCGCTTGGGACTGGAAAAAGCAGTACGGCGGGCGCATCGTGGAGCAGCTGAAAAAGCTGGGCTGTTCCTGCGACTGGCAGCGTGAGCGTTTCACCATGGACGAGGGCTGCAGCAAGGCTGTTTTGAAGGTTTTCAAAAAGCTGTACGACGACGGCCTCATCTACCGGGGGGAGCGCATCATCAACTGGTGCCCCCACTGCAAAACGTCCATCTCCGACGCGGAGGTGGAGTACGAGGAGCAGGACGGCTTTTTCTGGCATCTGAAATATCCGGTGGCGGGCGGCGATGAATTCGTGGAGCTTGCCACTACCCGCCCCGAGACCATGCTGGGAGATACGGCCATCGCCGTGCACCCGGACGACGAACGCTACACCCATCTGCACGGCAAAAAGGTTATTTTGCCGCTGGTGGGGAAGGAGATCCCCGTTGTCTGCGACACGTATGTGGACCGGGAATTCGGCACGGGCGTGGTGAAGATCACTCCCGCGCATGACCCCAACGACTTCGAGGTGGGCGTGCGCCACGGCCTGCCCGTCGTCAAGGTGCTGACGGACGACGCGCACATGACGCAGGACTGCGGAAAATATGCGGGCATGGACCGTTACGAGGCGCGCAAGGCCATTGTGGCAGACCTGGAAGCCGGCGGATATCTGGCTTCCATCGAGCCGCACAAGCACAATGTGGGCACCTGTTACCGCTGCGGCACCACCGTGGAGCCCATGGTGAGCAAGCAGTGGTTCGTGAAGATGGTGCCTCTGGCGGGCCCGGCCATCGAGGCCGTGCGCGACGGGCGTATCCGGTTCGTGCCCGAGCGTTTCGACAAGCCCTATTACAACTGGATGGAGAACACGCGCGACTGGTGCATCAGCCGCCAGCTCTGGTGGGGCCACCGCATCCCGGCCTATTACTGCGATGACTGCGGCGAGATCAGTGTTTCGGCCACGCCGCTCACCGTGTGCCCCAAGTGCGGCAAGCCCGTGCGCCAGGACGAGGACACTCTGGACACCTGGTTTTCCAGCGCCCTGTGGCCGTTCTCCACGCTGGGATGGCCGGAAGAGACCGAGGACCTTAAATATTTTTACCCAACCAATACGCTGGTCACGGGATATGACATCATCACGTTCTGGGTCAGCCGCATGATCTTCTCCGGGCTGACGTATACGGACAAAGCCCCTTTCGATACCGTGCTCATCCACGGCCTGGTGCGCGACGCGCAGGGCCGCAAGATGTCCAAATCTTTGGGCAACGGCATCGACCCGCTGGAAATCATCGACCAGTACGGCGCGGACGCGCTGCGCCTGACGCTGGTGGTGGGCTCCACGCCGGGCAACGACATGCGCTTCTCGGACGAAAAGGTAAAGGCCAGCCGCAACTTTGCCAACAAGCTGTGGAACGCCGCGCGCTTTGTGATGATGAACCTGCCGGAGGACTTCCGGCCCGGCCTGCCCGCCTCGCTGACGATGGCGGACAAATGGGTGCTTTCGCAGCTGAACACGCTGGTGAAGAACGTCACGGAAAACCTCGACAAGTTCGAACTGGGCCTTGCGGCGCAGAAAGTGCAGGACTTCATCTGGGACGTGTACTGCGACTGGTATATCGAGATTGCAAAGCTGCGCCTGAACAGCGAGGACGCGGCCGAGGCGGACAGCGCGCGCCAGATTTTGGTGAGTGTGCTGGTGCAGGCGCTTAAGTTGCTTCACCCGTTCATGCCGTTCATCACAGAGGAAATTTACACGGCGCTGCCCGGCGCGTCTGAGACACTGATGCTGGAAAAATGGCCCGGGTATGAACCGCAGATGAACTATGCGGAAGAAGAAGCGGGCTTTGAAAAGGTGATGGACCTCATCAAGGCCGTGCGCACGCTGCGCGCGGACATGGGCGTGCATCCGGCAAAACGGACGTCGCTCATCATCGAGACGGCGGACAAAACGCCTTTTGAGGACGGGGCTGCGTATCTTGCCAAATTCGCTTTTGCAAACGAGGTATCCTTCACGGAAAAATACACCGGCGACACCAAGGGTGTGGCGCAGGTGGTGACGCACGCGGCCCGCGCGTTTATCCCGATGATGGAGCTGATCGACCGGGAAAAGGAGCAGGCACGGCTGGCCAAGGAAAAGGCCCAGTGCGAGAAGGAAATCGCGTCTATGGCCGCGAAGCTGTCAAACGAGGGCTTTGTGAACAAGGCGCCCGCGCACATCGTCGAGGACATGCGTCAAAAGCACGCCGCGGCGGCGGAGAAGCTGGCGAAGATCGAGGAATCCATCCGAAACCTGGGCTGAGCTGCATTGGCTGTTTGGAGAGGGGAAAGAAAAATGAGCGGAGAGTTAACGATTCGCCCTGCCCACAGTGAGGATGCGGCCGCGATACTGGCGTATCTGCGGCAAATCGGCGCAGAAAGCGACAATCTGACGTTTGGCCCCGAGGGACTGCCCATCACGGAGGAGCAAGAACGGCAATATCTCCGGCAGGTGGAGAACGACCCCGACGCGCTGATGCTCGTGGCGCAAGAGGCGGACGAGATCGTGGCGCTGTGCGGGCTTTCGAGGCCACGGCGGCCGCGCATGAGCCATCGCGCGCAGATTGACGCCAGCGTGCGCAAAAGCCACTGGAACCATGGGATAGCCACGCGCATGCTTGCGGAGCTGCTGGAGACGGGCGTGCGCGCCGGCGTAACAGCGTTCACGCTGGAGGTGCGCGCGGATAACGCGGCGGCCGTTCATGTGTATGAAAAGCTGGGCTTTCGCACGGTGGGGCGGCTGGAACGGTTCTTTCGCATCAACGGCCAATACCACGCCGCCTTGTTGATGGAGCTGGACGCATAGGCCCCGGTATAATGTAAAGATACAGGGCGGGCGGCGGCGGTTGCCGTTGCCCGCCCTCTGCTGTGGGCTTTGAAGGAGGGTGGATGCTATGGATTATGAACAGGCGCTGGAATGGGTACACAGCCTGCCGCGGCTGGCCGCGCATCCGGGCGTGGAAAATACGCGGCGGCTGCTGGAAAAGCTGGGGAATCCGGAAAAAAGCCTCCGGTTCGTGCATGTTGCGGGAACCAACGGCAAGGGCAGCGCAACGGTAATGCTGGCTTCTGTGCTGCACAGGGCGGGATACCGCGTGGGCGCCAGCGTCAGCCCCTATGTGCTGGAATTTCGCGAACGTTTTCTGCTGGACGGAGAAATGATTTCCCGGGAAACGCTGGCGCAGATCCTGACAGAGGTGCGCGCGGCCGCTGAAGGGCTGCGCGCGGAGGGCTGGGACAGCCTGGTGGAGTTCGACGCGGTGACGGCGGCCACGCTGCTGTGGTTTGCGCGGGAGCGCTGTGACATCGTCTGTCTGGAAGTGGGCCTTGGCGGGCGGCTGGATTCCACCAATGCGGTGGAAAACACGTTGGTGGCCTGTATCATGTGCATCGGAAGGGACCACACCGAACTGCTGGGCGACACTTATGCGGCCATTGCCGGGGAAAAGTGCGGTATCCTCAAAAACAACTGCACGGTGATAAGCTACCCCGCGCAGCCGCAGGAGGCCATGGATGAGATCACGCTGCGGGCGGCAAAAGCGCATTGCCCTCTTGTGGCGCCCGACCTGCAGGACCTTCATATCTATAAAGCCCCGGCTTTCGAGAACCGGGTCAACTACGGCGGGTACGACCTTGTCGTACCGTTCCCGGGCGTTCATCAGGCCTATAACGCCGCCGTGGTGGTAGAGGCTGCGTTGGCGCTGTGCGAAAAAGGCTTTGACATTTCGGACGAGGCGATTTTGGGCGGAATTGCGGGCGCGCGTTTTCCGGCGCGTATCGAAGTATTGTCCCGCAGGCCTCTGGTGGTGCTGGACGGCGCGCATAACCCGGACGGTGCGCGGGCGCTGGCGGCGACGCTGCGCGGCGCAGGGCTTTCGGGGCTGACGGCGGTGATCGGCATTCTGGACGGCAAACAGCCGGAGGAGATGCTCTCCGCGCTCGCCCCGTGTTTCGCCCGCGTGTATACCGTCCGGCCCGACAGCCCGCGCGCGCTGTCCGCCGAGGCGCTGGCGGCGCTGGCAAAGCGGCATTTCCCGCAGGTGACGGCCTGTGACAGCGTGGAACAGGCGCTGCGCCTGGCGCGGGGGGACGCGCCGGAGGGGCTTGTGGTGTGCGGCAGCCTGTATCTTGCCGCACAGGCGCGGGGGCTGCTCACAAAGTAAAACAGGGCGACGCAAATCAACAAAAAATACAAGGCATACGGTCTATGATAGATGCATAGACTGTATGCCTTTCTTTTTTGCGTGCCATTGCGGCACGCGGCTTCAATATTCAGAAAACGGGAGACAAAACGGGTATGACACAAGTAACACTCAAGCAAGACGGAAAAACACTTACGGCGCTGCTCTCGGGCGAGATCGACCATCACTGGGCGGCCATCCTGCGCGAAAAAATCGACGAGCGGGCCGCGGCGGCCGCGCCTGCCATCCTCATCCTTGATTTTTCGGCGGTCACTTTTATGGATTCCTCGGGCATCGGGCTGATTCTGGGCCGCCACAAGCTCGTCAGCGCCATGGGCGGCGTGGTGGTGGTACAGAAAGCGCCGAAGGATATCAAGCGCATGCTGTCCATCGCGGGCATCGAATCCAAAGACTAAGGCCGCGCGCCAAAAGGAGTTATAACAAATGAAAGCACTGAATACGGTAAAGATCACATTCCCCAGCCGCAGCGTGAACGAGGGCTTTGCCCGCAGCGCGCTCTCGGCATTTGCCGCGCAGGCGGACCCTACGCTGGACGAGCTGGCCGACGTTAAGACGGCTGTATCCGAGGCTGTAACGAACTGCATCGTGCACGCCTATGCAAACACCATTGGTCCGATCACGCTGACGGCCGCATTGTATGAGGACGGCACGCTGCGCGTGGCGGTG
Source organism: Ruthenibacterium sp. (assembly GCF_017421385.1). Classification (NCBI taxonomy): domain Bacteria; kingdom Bacillati; phylum Bacillota; class Clostridia; order Eubacteriales; family Oscillospiraceae; genus Ruthenibacterium; species Ruthenibacterium sp. The sequence goes on from NZ_JAFOIN010000064.1 coordinate 27,282, forward strand.
GCGGACAAGGGGTGCGGTATCCCGGATGTCTCCAAGGCAATGGAGCCGCTGTTCACTACGGGCGGCGCCGAACGCGCGGGCCTGGGCTTTGCGGTGATGGAAAGCTTTATGGACTCCGTCAAGGTGCGCTCTGCCCCGGGCAAAGGCACGCGCGTTACGCTGAGCAAGCGCCTGGGCACTCGTTGAGCCGCTCTTTATACATATTATATAGAGAGTAGGGAAGTTATGCCGCCAACACCGGTCGTGCTCGGCCCGCGCGCCGAATTCATTGAAAAGAATCTGGGGCTTGTTCATTCCTGTGCCGGCCGTTTCAAAGGGCGGGGGATTGAATACGACGATTTGTTCTCCGCCGGCTGCATGGGGCTCGTCAAAGCATACGACGGCTTTGACGGTTCCCGCGGCCTTTGTTTTTCCACTTACGCAGTGCCTGTGATTTTAGGCGAGATCAAAAAACTGTTCCGGGACGGCGGGACCGTGAAGGTGAGCCGCTCGTTGAAGGAGCTGAGCTTGAAGATCAGCGCGGTGCGGGAGCGCTGCGTAAAGGAAACAGGGCAGGAACCGACTGTTTCACAGCTGGCCGAACGCCTCGATGTAACGCCTGAACAAGTGGCGGACGCAATGAGCGCCGCGATGCCCGCACTGTCTCTTACGCCGGTGAGCGACGAAGACGGCAGCCGGGAGTTCGATATCCCGGAGGAGAGCTGCGAAGAAACCGTATCCGACTTGCTGAGCCTGAAAAGTGTGTTGGGCACGCTGACAAAGGAGGAGCGCACGCTCATCTACCTGCGCTTTTTCAAGAACAAAACCCAAAGTGAAACAGCGCGGGTGCTGCATACCACGCAGGTACAGATATCCCGTAAGGAACGGAAGATCCTTGCCGCCATGCGGGAACAATTGACAGATTAGAAAAGAGGAAAGGAAAAATAAAAGTTTTTTGGAAAAACTTGTTGACATTCGCAAATAAGTATGATAATATAACTAAGCTGTCCCGAGGGGACGGAGCGGACCTGAGAGAAGAGAAGAAGCCGAAAGAAAGGTCAGAAAGAAGTTCTTGACAAGAAGGACAGAAGCTGATATAATAAACAGGCTGTCTCGAAAAAAGAGAGCGAAGCGGCTCGAAAAAAATCAGAAAA
>NZ_JAFOIN010000065.1:0-28849 GCF_017421385.1 Ruthenibacterium sp.
CACGCGCTGCTGCTGGCCGCCGGAGAGCTGGATGGGATACGCGCCGCCGCGGTCGCCCAGGCCCACGCGCTCCAGCAAGCTCTGGGCCAGCTTGTGGGCCTCGTCCCTCTTCATCCCCTTTACCAGCACCGGCCCCGCGCTCACGTTGTCCAGCACCGTCATGTTGGTGAACAGATTGAACTGCTGGAACACCATGCCGATCTTCTGGCGCATCTGGTCGATCTTTGTCTCCTTGGAGGTGATGTCCACGCCCTCAAACACGATCTGTCCGCCCGTGGGCTCCTCCAACAGGTTCAGGCAGCGCAAAAACGTGGATTTGCCCGAGCCGGACGGCCCGATGACCGCCACCACGTCGCCCTTGCAGATGTCGATGTTGATACCGCGCAGCACCTCCACATGCTTGAAGTGCTTCTCCAGGCCCTTGACCTCAATGAGCTTTTCTCCTTTAGCGGGTGACACTCTTGCTCATCCTCCTTTCCACAGCCGCGATGATCTTCGACAGCGGGAACACAATGATAAAATACATGATGGCCGCGATGACATACGGCTCCAGGAAAATATAGGTCTGCTTGGCGATGGACTGGGCGCGGAACATCAGCTCTACAATGCCCACCATGCCCAGGATACTGGTCTCCTTGATGATGGTGACGAACTCGTTGCACATGGCGGGCAGGATGTTGCGCACCGCCTGGGGCAGGATCACATGGCGCATAGCCTTCCAATGGCTCATGCCGATGCAGCGCGCGGCCTCCATCTGGCCGCCGGGCACCGCGCCGATGCCGGAGCGGATGACCTCCGACATATAAGCCGCGGAGTTGAGGCCGACGGCCACCATGCCCCAGAACATGCGGTTGAGGCTGGAATCCGGCAGCTTGAAAACATTGCCCAGACCGTAGTAGATGATGAACACCTGCACCAGCATCGGCGTGGCACGGAACACCTCCACATATGCGGTACAAAAAAATTTGGCAACAGCCTTGAGCGCCTTGACTGCCAGATTGTCGCGGGACTGTACGCTGGCCATACGGCCGGACGCCAGCACGAGCCCCAGCACAAGGCCCATCAGCACGCTCACAAATGCGAACAGCAGCGTATAGCCAAGGCCGTTCCAGTACATATGGCCGTACTTTTCCCATATTTTCAGCATTCGCTCAAATGAAAACATCGTATCCTCCTTCGTGGTAAAACGGCATTCTCCGCCCGCGGGGCGGCAGAAACACAAAGACCGCGGCGGAGGGACGCGCCCTCCGCCGCGTATCAAATTCAATGCGATGTCCTGCAGCTTACTCGATGCCCATGGAAGCAGCCTTCTCCTGCGCTTCCTGGAACCACTGCTCCAGCAGGCCCTCGGCCTCATATGCCGCGATGCGCTCGTTCACCCAATCCAGCAGATCGGTGTTGCTCTTCATCACAGCCACAGCGTTGCCGCCCTCTTCGGGATCGATCTCCACAGGCACCTTGCCGATGGCCAGGCCCTCGACTGTCTGCATATACTGCTCGGCGCTGATCTCGTCGATCATCACAGCCGCGCACTCACCGTTCTTCAGGTTGGCGATGCACTGGGGGAAGTCCGGCAAAAGCAGGGGCTCTGCATCGGGGAACTGCTCCGCCATCAGCGTCTCCTGCAGGGCGGCTTTCTGAGTGGCCATCACCGCGCCGGCCAGGCTTTCCTTGGTGGCATATTTGTCCAGGTTTTCCTCCAGCACCAGCATGCACTGGCCGCCGGCATAGTACATATCGCTCATGTCCACGCTCTTTTTGCGGTCTGCGTTGGGCGTAAGGCCCGCGATGGCCATATCGGCGTTGCCCGCCTGGACCTCAGCCACAACGGAATCGAACGCGATGTTCTGTATATCCAGTTCAACGCCCAGATCATCTGCCAGCGCCTGCGCCAGGGAAGCGTCCAGGCCCACGACATTGTCGTTCTCGTCCAGGAACTCAAACGGCGCATAGCCGGCCTCTGTCGTTACAACGAGCACGCCCTTGGCCTTGATGGCCTCCACGCTGTGCTCCTCCACATTGCCGCCCGTCATTGCGATGCCGTCGTCGGCTTCGGAAGCGGACGTGCCGGACGCGGCCGGAGCGCTTACCGCGCCGGACGAAGCCGCGGGAGCGGAGCTGGAAGAGCCGGAACCGCCGCAGGCGGCGAGGCCCAGCGCCATTACAAGCGCCATGCATACTGCTACAAGCTTTTTCATAAGTACCATTCTCCTCTTTCAACAAGTGCATATTTACAGGCGGGCGCTTCGCAGCGGCGACCGCTGCGGCCGGCCTGTTGTCTGAGTCTTAGTATACATGCATAAATATGCAAAGTCAAGTGAATATTTTGCATATTATTTATTTTTCCATTTTCAACAGAAAGCGCGTTCTGCCCTTGCGTTTTGCAGTCGTTTTGCACAACCGCAAATGCCTTTCCCGGCGCGGCGGGCGGGAACGCAGCGTCGGTTCCAGTGTTTCTCCCGCAAATTTTGGGCTTCGGCACTGGATACCGCACAAAAATATGTTATGATAATGGATACGGATTTCACGAAAGGAAGCGTACCCCATGCATCTCTCTCCCGCCCGCATTTTGAACTTTATCCGCAGGGAGGCCGTTCTCTGCTGCGCGGCGCTGGCCGCGCTGGCCTCCACTCTTTTTGTGCCGCCCTCCGCGGCGTATATTTCCTATTTCGACTTCCGCGTGCTGTGCCTGCTTTTCTGCCTGATGGCCGTCGTGGCCGGGCTGCGTGGCTGTGGTCTGTTCGAGGCGCTGGCGCTGCGCCTGCTTCGCGGTAAAAAGACACTGCGTTTTCTGGCGCTCATGCTGGTGCTGCTGCCTTTTTTCAGTTCCATGCTCGTCACCAATGATGTGGCCCTGCTCACCTTCGTCCCCTTTGCCATCTTGATTCTGAACATGGCCGATGCTTCCGCCTATGCTCCGTACATCATCGTACTGCAGACCGTCGCGGCCAATCTAGGCAGCATGGCCACGCCTGTTGGCAATCCGCAGAATCTTTTTCTCTACAATCGTTTTGCCCTGTCCCCCGCCGATTTTTTCCGCACCATGCTGCCCCTTGCGGCGGCCAGCCTTGCGCTGCTGTGCATGGGCGTGCTGTTCGTGCCGCCCCGTGCCGTCACCGTCGCCATGGGAGATGTGCACGGATACAACACGCGCCGCCTGCCCGCGCTGAGCGTACTGTTCGTGCTGTGCCTGCTGTGCGTATTCCGTGTGGCACCATACCAGCTTCTGACGGCTGTGGTACTGACCATGCTTACGCTGTTCATGCGGGACCTTTTTCGGGAAGTGGATTACAGCCTGCTGCTCACATTTGTATTTTTCTTTATTTTCGCGGGCAACATGGGAAAGATCGGCGGGGTGAACGCGCTTCTTTCCGCTCTTATGGACAAGCACGCGCTGCCCACCTGTGTGTTGGCCAGCCAGGTCGTCAGCAACGTGCCCGCCGCCGTCCTTCTTTCGGGCTTTTCACAGAACTGGCGCGCCCTGCTGACGGGCACGAACCTTGGCGGCCTCGGCACGCCCATTGCCTCTCTCGCAAGCCTGATCTCCCTCAAGCTTTATGCCCGCTCCGCGCCGGGCGGCACACGGCGCTATCTGCTCGTCTTTTCCGCAGTCAATGTTGCCGCACTGGCGCTTCTGTACGCCCTTGCGGCGGCCGGCTGACCGGCTGCGGCGCTTTTTCCTTTCTGCAGAAGCGAAATACCGCCCCACGCCCCGCCGTCCGCGAGTGCGGCAGAACATAAAACAGCGGCCGCCCCGCAAGGGGCGGCCGCTGCCTTTTGTGCTGTATTTTGCCGGGACGCTTACGCCTGGCTGGCAGCCACGGCGCAGGCCACGGTGGCGCCCACCATGGGGTTGTTGCCCATGCCGATCAGGCCCATCATCTCCACGTGCGCGGGCACGCTGGAGGAGCCGGCGAACTGTGCGTCGCCGTGCATACGGCCCATGGAGTCCGTCAGGCCGTAGGAAGCCGGGCCCGCGGCCACGTTGTCCGGGTGCAGCGTGCGGCCCGTACCGCCGCCGGAAGCCACGGAGAAGTATTTTTTACCGTTCTCCATAGCCCATTTTTTATAGGTGCCGGCAACCAGGTGCTGGAAACGGGTGGGGTTGGTGGAGTTGCCCGTGATGGACACCTCAACGCCCTCCTTCTTCATAATGGCAACGCCCTCGAGCACGTCGTTGGCGCCGTAGCACTTCACCGCGGCGCGTTCGCCGTCGGAAAAAGCCTTCTCGCGCACGACCTTCAGCTCGCCGGTCTTGAAGTCGTAATCCGTCTCCACATAGGTGAAGCCGTTGATGCGGCTGATGATATAGGCGGCGTCCTTGCCCAGGCCGTTCAGGATAACGCGCAGCGGCTCCTTGCGGGCCTTGTTGGCGGTGCGGGCGATGCCGATGGCGCCCTCGGCGGCGGCAAAGCTCTCGTGGCCGGCCAGGAAGGCGAAGCACTTGGTCTCGTCGCGCAGAAGCATGGCGCCCAAGTTGCCGTGGCCAAGGCCCACGGCGCGCTGTTCGGCCACCGAGCCGGGGATGGTGAAGGCCTCCAGGCCCTCGCCGATGGCGGCGGCACAGTCGGCGGCGCTCTTCAGGCCGCGCTTCACGGCGATGGCCGTGCCCAGCGTGTACGCCCAGACGGCGTTCTCAAAGCAGATGGGCTGCACACCCTTGACGATCGCGTCAACGTCGATGCCCTTGGAGAGGAGCATCTCGCGGCAGGCGTCCAGAGACTCCAGGCCGTTTGCTTTCAGGCATGCCTCGATTTTCGGCATGCGGCGTTCTTGACTTTCAAATTTAGCCATTGTTCTTCTCCTCCTCTCTTACTCTTCGCGCGGGTCGATATACTTCGGCGCGTCCGCAAAGCGGCCGTAGGTGCCGATGTTCTTCTCGTAAGCGGTCTTCGGGTCCACACCGTGGCGGATGTCCTCCATCATTTTGCCCAGACGGACGAACTGGTAGCCGATGGCCTCGCCGTTCTCGTCGACGGCGACCTTTGTGATATACCCCTCGGTCAGCTCCAGGTAGCGCACGCCCTTCGCCTTGGTGGAGAAAATGGTGCCCGTCATGCTGCGCAGGCCCTTGCCCAGGTCCTCCAGGCCGGCGCCGACAGGCAGGCCGTCGTCGGAAAACGCGGTCTGGCTGCGGCCGTAGACAATCTGCAGGAACAGCTCGCGCATGGCCACGTTGATGGCGTCGCACACAAGGTCTGTGTTCAGCGCCTCCAGAATGGTCTTGCCGGGCAGGATCTCGCCCGCCATGGCGGCGGAATGGGTCATGCCGGAGCAGCCGATGGTCTCCACCAGCGCTTCCTCGATGACGCCCTTTTTCACGTTCAGCGTCAGCTTGCAGGTGCCTTGCTGCGGCGCGCACCAGCCAACGCCGTGCGTCAGGCCGCTGATATCAGAGATCTGATATGCCTTTACCCACTGGCCCTCCTCCGGGATGGGGGCCGGCCCATGGTTCGGGCCTTTCGTGAGCGGACACATACGTTCTACTTCATGAGAATAAGTCATAGTGATGCTCCTTTGTGATGTTCTTTTGTGTTTCTCTTTTGACAGTTATTTCACATTTGCGCTATCCTATATTATAAAGAAAGCGCTGCTGCATTGCAAGTGCGTGGGGCCGAAAATCAAAACTTTTTCCCCCATTGTGCGCTTTTGCCCGGTTGCCGCTGTCTTCGCTTCCGTTTTGTATAACATTACAAAAAGTTTTCTATAAATTTGTTGACATTAACGATTCACATGCTATACTGTGGTTGACAGGGGAACGTCGGCCTGTCAAACGGAAGTTGTGGAAAATAGAATTGTGAGAGGAGATATGCGGTCATGGCATCTGTTGATATGCATGATATCGACCTGAAAGAATTCAACGAGGTTCTTGCCGCCTGCAAGGGCGATGTGTTTATGGTAACGCCCGAAGGCGACCGCCTGAACCTGAAAAGCAGGCTGTGCCAGCTCATCGGCTTTACCAAGCTGATCGAGGGCGGCAGCATCGCGGAGGCGAAGCTGGAGTGCTCCGACCCCGAGGACCAGCGCAGGCTGTTCCGCTTTAATATGTTCGGCGAAAAGTGAACCGTTTCACCTTTTGGCGCGCCCGCATCCGCGGGCGCTTTTTTGTGTCCGAACGCGCGGATGCGCACGGTTTTTGCAGCTTCACCGTTTGTTTGTACGAAGTTGGACGGTTTGGTTTGACACCGTATTCTATAAAGTAGTATTATAAAGTGGAATTGTGCGGCGGCGCGCCGCGCGGAAGGTGAGTGAAAAATTTGTCTTTTTTTGAAAAACTGTTCGGCTCCTTTTCCACGAAGGAGCTCAAGAAGATACAGCCCATCGCGGACAGGGTGCTGGCGCTGGAGGCCCGGTACCAGGCCATGACCGACCGCGAGCTGCAGGCGATGACGCCCGCGCTCCGGGAGCGTCTGGCAGGGGGCGAAACGCTGGACGACATTCTGCCCGACGCCTTTGCCGTATGCCGCGAGGCAAGCTGGCGCGTGCTGGGCATGAAACACTTTCCCGTACAGGTGGTGGGCGGCATCGTGCTGCACCGCGCCTGCATCGCCGAGATGAAAACCGGCGAGGGCAAAACGCTTGTCGCCACGCTGCCCGTATATCTGAACGCGCTCACCGGCAAGGGCGTGCACGTCGTCACCGTGAACGATTACCTGGCCAAACGCGACAGCGAGTGGATGGGAAAGCTGTATAAATTTCTGGGTCTTTCGGTGGGGCTCATCATCCACGGCGTCACAGGCGAGGAACGCCGCGCCGCCTACAATGCCGACATTACCTACGGCACCAACAATGAATTCGGCTTCGATTACCTGCGCGACAACATGGTCACCTACAAAGAGCAGATGGTGCAGCGCGGGCATTATTACGCCATCGTGGACGAGGTGGACTCCATCCTCATCGACGAAGCACGCACGCCGCTCATCATCAGCGGCGAGGGCGATAAAAGCACCGATCTGTACAAGCTGGCCGATAATTTTGCCAAGGGCCTGAAGGCCACCGTCGTGGCCGAGCTGGACGACAAAGAGGACCAGGACGAGCAGGTGGACGGCGATTATGTTGTGGACGAGAAAAAAAAGACGGCCACGCTTACCGCCAGCGGCATTGCCAAGGCTGAAAAGTACTTCAATGTTGAAAATCTGGCCGACGGAGCGAACATGACGCTGCAGCATCACATCAACCAGGCCATCAAGGCGCGGGGCGTGATGAAGCGGGACGTGGATTATGTGGTGCGCGACGGCGAGGTCATCATCGTGGACGAATTCACCGGCCGCCTGATGCTGGGCCGCCGCTACAATGAGGGGCTGCACCAGGCCATCGAGGCCAAGGAGGGCGTCACCGTCGCCCGCGAGAGCCGCACGCTGGCCACCATCACGTTCCAGAACTATTTCCGCATGTACGAAAAGCTCTCCGGCATGACGGGCACCGCACAGACGGAGGCCGCCGAGTTTGAGGAGATCTACGGCCTGCAGGTGGTGGAGGTGCCCACGAACAAGCCCGTGGCCCGCACCGACTACAACGACGTGGTGTACAAAACCGAACCGGCCAAGTTCAACGCCGTTATCGAGCAGATCATCGAGTGCCATGAAAAGGGCCAGCCCGTGCTGGTGGGCACCATTTCCATTGAAAAGAGCGAGCTGCTGAGCAAGCTGCTGAGCCGCCGCGGCGTGAAGCACGAGGTTCTGAACGCCAAGCACCACGAAAAGGAAGCCGAGATCGTAGCGCAGGCGGGCAAAAAGGGCGCGGTCACCATCGCCACAAATATGGCCGGCCGCGGCACCGACATCATGCTGGGCGGCAACGCCGAGCACATGGCCAAAGCCGACCTGCGCAGGGAGGGCTTCTCCGAGGAACTGATCGTGGAGAGCACCGGCCACGCCGATACCACCGACCCGGAAATTTTAAAGGTGCGCGCGCGCTATGCCGAGCTGGAGGCCGCGCACAAAAAAGTCATTGCGGAAGAAGCCGCCGAGGTGTGCGCCGCGGGCGGCCTGTTCATCATCGGCACGGAACGCCACGAGAGCCGGCGCATCGACAACCAGCTGCGCGGCCGTGCCGGCCGCCAGGGCGACCCCGGCGCCAGCCGCTTCTTCATCAGCTTGGAGGACGACCTCATGCGCCTGTTCGGCGGCGAGCGCGTCAGCACCATCATGGATTCCCTGGGCGTCGAGGAAGACATGCCCATTGAGAACAAGATGATTTCCGGCACCATCGAGAACGCCCAGAAAAAGCTGGAGGCCCGCAACTTCTCCATCCGCAAAAACGTGCTGCAGTTCGACGACGTGATGAACAGCCAGCGCGAGATCATCTACGGCCAGCGCGGCAAGGTACTGCGCGGCGAGGATGTATCCGAAAATGTTCACACCATGATCCACGAGTCCATTGCGGCCAATGCCCAGCTGTTCCTGGCGGGCGAAGTTGCCGACGACTGGGATTTCGACGGCCTGCGCAGCCACTACCGCGGCTGGCTGGCCAAGGACGGCGATTTCCGCTACACGCCCGAAGCTCTGGGCGAGCTGAAGCAGGAGGACGTTGTGAAGGTCCTGACGGACCGGGCCGACGCCATCTGCGCGGACAAGGAAAAACGCTACGGCTCGCCTTTGATGCGCGAGTTTGAACGCGTCGTGCTGCTGCGCACCGTGGACACCAAGTGGATGGAGCACATCGACGCCATTGAGGAGCTGCGCAAGGGCATCTATCTGCGCAGCTACGGCCAGCGCGACCCTGTGGTGGAATACCGTATCGAGGGCTTCAACATGTTCGACGAGATGGTGGCGTCCATCCGCGAGGACACCTCCCGCATGCTGCTCACCATGGAGCTGCGCACCGAGCAGCCTCTCCAGCGCGAACAGGTGGCAAAGCCCACGGGTGAATCCGGCGCGGACGACGGCAGCGTGAAAAAGCAGCCGGCCAAGAAGATCGCCAAGCCGGGACGCAATGACCCCTGTCCCTGCGGCAGCGGCAAAAAGTTTAAAAAATGTACCTGTGAGCAGTATAAAGACCTGCGCTCGTGACCGGTGAGCGGGCCGCCCTTTTGGGCGGACGTGTTCCGGAGACTTACAACTGAATCGTTACGCTTGGGAGTGGCGCCCGGGCGTGCGCTGCGTTGCCCTGCTGTTCCGCAGGGCAGGCGGCGCCGTCCCGCGCCGCTCCCCCTTTTCTGTACTTTTTGTCGAATTAAATCACTTTATTACAAATTGTATCGCAGATGCAGCAGCCGGAGGCGCTGTCCGGCGGCCTTTTGCACCAGACCCGGTGCAAAAGCGCTGTAAAGGCGTGCCGCTTGCCGGCCTGTTTATATAAATGCGCGCGGAGTGCCGTTACCTTCCGCGCGCCTGAACGCATTATCCACCGGGCGTGCGGCTGCGCCCCAGCACCGGCGCTTTCTCCCTCCCGCGCACCGTGAGCGGCGGAGCGGGGAACGCCAAAGGAGTAATCATGCAACCCGAACAGACCCATCCCCGGCCCCGCGGCTTCCGGCGAAGGCTGCTGGGCGACATTTTTCACGGCGTGAAGCGGTATCTTATCCTGGGCGTGGCGGCGACGCTGTGCGCCACGTTTCTCACCTACGTCACGCCGCTCGTCGTTTCCTTCACGGTGGACAGCGTCATCGGCGACAAAACGCCGGAGCTGCCCGCCGCTCTGTCCGCTCTGTTCCAGCGCATGGGCGGGCGGGCGTATTTCTCGAGCCACATCTGGGTGCTGGCCTCGCTTGTGGTTCTGGTGACGCTGCTGGGCGGCGTATTCACCTATCTGCGCGGCCACTGCATCGCCTTTGCGGGCGAGGGACTGGCCAAGCGCCTGCGCGACAGGCTGTTCACGCATCTGGAGGCCGTGCCATACAGCTATCATGTGGGCGTGCAGACGGGTGACCTTGTCCAGCGCTGCACCAGCGACGTGGAGACGGTTCGCCGCTTTGTGCAGATGCAGGCCATGGAGGTGGTGCGCACCGTGGTGATGGTTTGCACGGCCATTTCCATCATGCTGCCCATCAGCGGCGCGATGACGGCCGTATCCACCTGCCTGCTGCCCATTCTTGTGGTGTTCAGCTTCTTCTATTTCCGCGGCGTGCAGCGGCAGTTCACACGCTCGGATGAAGCCGAGGGCGCGCTTTCCACCACGCTGCAGGAAAACCTGACGGGCGTGCGCGTGGTGCGCGCGTTTGCACAGGAAAGCTCTGAGCTGGACAAATTCACCCGGCGCAACAAGGCTTACCACGATATCACGCTGCACCTCACCACCCTGATGGGCGCATACTGGGGCCTCTCCGACATGATCGGCTATCTTCAAATCGCGCTTTCCGGCGTGTGCGGCGTCTATTTCGCCGTGCACGGCGGGTTCAGCCTGGGCAACGTGCTGCTGTTCACCACCTACACCTCCATGCTCACGTTCCCCATGCGCCAGCTGGGCCGCATTCTGGCGGATCTGGGCAAGGCGGATATTTCCCTGTCCCGTTTGGAGGACATCCTTGCCGTGCCCGCCGAAGCGGAGCCGGGCAAAGCCCTTACGCCGCAGATCGACGGCAGCGTCGCTTTCGAGGACGTGTGCTTCGATTACGGCGACGGCGTGCCCGTGCTTTCCCATGTTTCGTTCACCGTACGGCCCGGCCAGACCATTGGCATCCTCGGCAGCACGGGCGCGGGCAAATCCAGCCTGGTGCAACTTCTGCAGCGGCTGTACCCCGTCACCGCCGGACGCATCACGCTTTCCGGTGTTGACGTCAACGACATCGAACGCCATCACCTGCGCCGCAACGTGGGCATCGTTTTGCAGGAACCGTTCCTGTACAGCCGCACCATCGGCGAAAACATCGCCATCGCCCGGCCGGACGCGGATCTTTCGGACGTATATGCCGCCGCGCGCACGGCCTCGGTACATGACGTCATCGAGAGCTTCTCCGAGGGCTACGACACCGTGGTCGGCGAGCGCGGCGTGACGCTTTCCGGCGGACAAAAGCAGCGCGTGGCCATCGCCCGCATGCTGCTGCAGGATACCCCTGTCCTGATCTTTGACGATTCCCTTTCCGCCGTAGACGCTGAGACGGACGCCGCCATCCGCGACGCGCTGCATTCCCGCCGCCACGGCACCATGTTCCTCATCAGCCACCGCATCGCAACCATCCGTAAGTCGGACCTGATCCTCGTTCTGGACAAAGGCCGCGTGGTGCAGATGGGCACGCATGACACGCTGGCCGCGCAGGAGGGGCTGTACCGGCGCGTGTGCGCCATCCAGAACGAGCTGCCGCAGGCGGCGTCCCCGAAAGGAGGCGAGGCGTAATGGCACAGAATGATTTTGAAAACAAAAGAGACACTGCCGACCAGAAGATCGACCTGCGGCTGTGGAAACGCCTGATCGCCTATGCCATGCGCCACCGGCGCACGGTGGTCTCCGTGATGCTCGTGCTGCTGGTGGTGGCGGGGATCGACCTTGCCTATCCGCAGCTCTCCCGCTATGCCATCGACCATTTCATCGAGGGCGGCACCACCGAGGGGCTTTGGCTGTACGGCCTTGTATATGCCGCTCTGGTCGTCGTCCAGAGCCTGGGCGTGTTCCTGTTTGTGCGCGGCGCGGGCCGGCTGGAAATGGACATGAGCTACGACATCCGGCAGGATGCGTTTGCAAAGCTCCAGCAGCTTTCGTTCAGCTTTTACGACACCACCTCCGTTGGCTGGCTGATGGCCCGCATGGTGAGTGATATCGCCCGGCTGTCGGATATGATCGCCTGGAGCCTTGTGGACCTGATGTGGGCGGGTGTGTTCGCCGTGGGCATCGTGGCCGTGCTGCTTGCCATGAACTGGAAGCTGGGTCTGCTGGTGCTGTGCATCACGCCCGTTCTGGCCGCGCTGTGCGTGTTTTTCCAAAAACGTATCCTCAAATACCAGCGCGCCGTGCGCAAAACGAACAGCCGCATCACAGGCGCGTTCAACGAGGGCATCATGGGCGCCATGACCACAAAGACCCTCGTGCGCGAGGAGGCCAGTGCCGCCGAGTTCCGGAATCTGACGGGCGCCATGCGCACGGCCAGCATCCGCTCGGCTTTGCTGAGCGCGCTGTTCATGCCGCTCGTCATGGCGTTGGGCAGTATTTCCACAGCGCTGGCATTGAGCCGGGGCGGCAGCCTGGTGTTCGCCGGAGCCATGGGCTTCGGCACGCTGGCGGCCTTCATCAGCTATACGACGCAGCTGTTTGACCCCATCCAGCAGCTGGCGCGCATTCTGGCCGAGATGCAGTCCGCACAGGCCAGCGCCGAGCGCGTCATCGACCTGCTGGACACCCAGCCGGATATCGTAGACAGCCCCGAGGTGGAAGCCGAATACGGCACCGCTTTTGCGCCACGACGCGGGAACTGGCCTCCCATCGCGGGCGGCGTGGAGTTCCGGGACGTCACGTTCGCCTACAAAACAGGCGAGACCGTGCTGCGCGATTTCAATTTAAAGGTAGAGCCGGGCCAGACCATCGCCCTGGTGGGTGAGACGGGCGCGGGCAAAAGCACCATCGTCAACCTGGTGTGCCGTTTTTACGAGCCGACCGCGGGCCAGGTACTCATCGACGGTGTGGACTACCGTGAGCGCAGCCAGCTCTGGCTGCACTCCGCGCTGGGCTATGTGCTGCAGACGCCGCACCTGTTCAGCGGCAGCATTGCGGACAACATCCGCTACGGCCGCAAGGACGCCACATTGGACGAGGTGAAGCGCGCCGCCGCCATGGTGCGGGCGGACCGCTTCATCGAAGCCCTGCCCGACGGCTACGGCACAGAGGTGGGCGAGGGCGGCGGCCGCCTTTCCACAGGGCAAAAGCAGCTTGTGTGCTTCGCCCGCGTGGTCCTCTCCGACCCGCGCATTTTCGTTCTGGACGAGGCTACCAGCAGCATCGACACCGAGACGGAACAGCTCATCCAGAACGCCATCCAGACGGTGCTGACAGGGCGCACCAGCTTCATCGTGGCGCACCGCCTGTCCACCATCCGCAGCGCGGACAAGATCCTTGTCATCCGCGGCGGGCGCATCACCGAGGCCGGCACCCACGACGAGCTGCTGGCGCTGGGCGGATATTATTACAGCCTGTACACCCATCAGTACCGCGCAGAAGCCACACGGAACGCCTTCGAGGCATAAACCGCCGCGGCGCCCCTTTTCGGGGCGCCGCGGCCCATCCTTCCAACCGGCAAAGGGGGAAATTTGAAATGAAGCTTCAAGGCACCGTGCCGCTGGAGACCGGACGCCTTGTCCTGCGGCGTTTTTTGCCCGGCGACGCCCCCGCTGTCTTTCACGGCTGGGCCGGCCGGGAGGATTGCTGCCGGTATCTGCCCTGGGAGCCCTGCGCTGCTCTGCAGGAAACGCAGGTGCGGCTGGAAAACTGGCTGGGACGTTACGCGGAGCCGGATTTTCTCCAGTGGGCCGTCACGCTGCGCGAAAGCGGCACGCTGGCCGGCGTCGTCAATCTGCACGGCGTGGATGAGGCGCACTGCTGCGCCGAGACCTCCTATGCTCTTTCACCCGCGTACCGCGGCGCCGGGCTGATGCCTGAAGCCCTGGGGGCCGTTCTGCGCTTTGGCTTCGCACAGGCGGGGTTCAACCGCATCTGTGCAGAAGTACTGGCGGGCAATGCGGCCTCTGTGCGCGTGCTGGAAAAATGCGGATTCCGCCGGGAGGGCATACTGCGCCGACGCTACCGGAAAGACGGGTGCTTTGCGGACGCCTGGCTGTACGCCGTCCTTTCGGCGGAATTCTCCGACCAAAGCAAATGAAAACAACAAAAAGGCCTCCGCCGGAGGAGAAGGCCTCATAAAGAAGTTAAGGGCAAGACAGACCGCAATGGTTTGCCTTGTCCTTTTTTATTGTGTAACCCACTATGACACTTTCGGGGAAAATGCCAGCGGGGAGAACGATAAAGCTGTTATCTATCCCAATTTGTTCTTTTCGCCCCAGATGCACAGCTGGTCCAGAACGGCCATCAGGGATTTTCCTCGGTCGCTGAGGCTGTATTCTACCTTTGGTGGAATTTGCGGATACTCTCTTCTTATAATCAGCCGGTCTGATTCTAACTCTTTTAGGTTTGTACTGAGAGTTTTATCAGATATGTTTTTCAAATACCGTTTCAGTTCATTGAACCGCACGACTTCATACTCCATAAGGCAGTACAGAATGACCATTTTATATTTGCCGGATATGAGAGACAGCGTATAACTGAACCCGGTATCCTCAAAATTCGCGTTCTCAATAAAATTCTTTATCATCGTACACTATCCTTTTAAGTAGTACCTATCCAAAATGACAGTACTTGAATTGTTGACAACAAACACTATAATTATATATAGGATAGCTGATCCTGTCAATTCTAACGATGAAGTGAGGTAATGATGATGCGGACAAAGCTAAGCATCACAGAGGGTATTTTCCCGATGCCTGTTCTGATGGTCGCCACCTACAATGAAGATGGCAGCGTTAACGTGATGAACGCCGCTTGGGGCACCATGCAGGAGCGGGAAACCGTGGTTCTCAATTTAACCGAAACCCATAAAACTGTGAAAAATATTAAGGCACGCGGCGCCTTTACTGTCAGTATAGCCGATGCCGCTCACGTGATAGAAGCGGATTATTTCGGCGTGGAATCCGGGAACAGGACTGCCGACAAGTTTACCCGCAGCGGCCTTACCGTCAGCAAAGCCCAAATGGTAGACGCCCCTGTTATCAACGAGTTCCCACTTTGTCTCGAATGTGAATTTGTTGAATATCAGGATGGCAAATATGGCTGTGGAGTGATTGGAAAGGTCGTCAATGTCACTGCGGATGAAAGCGTTATGGAAAACGGCAAGCTTAATATGTCGTTGGTAAACGCCATCGCCTTTGATCCGTACACTCATGGGTATTACAAGGTGACGGAGCGTGTTGGTGAAGCATTCAAAGATGGTCTGAAACTGAAAAAATAAAGTTAACGCCCGCTGGAAAGCAAACACTTTTCAGCGGGCGCTAATTTCCTTATGGGAGTTCTTCCGACAGCGGAAGCCTTTTTGTTCTATATTCTTCGCACACAGCACGGCAAAGGCGGCACGCCCGGCCTATCCCCCCTGCTTTTGCCTGGCACGCGCGGCATAACGGCCGGGCGGCATGCCGTATTTGCGCCGGAACATGCGCGAAAAGGAAAACACATCCGGATATCCCGCCTGACGCGCCGCTTCTTCCTGAGACATGCCGTGCTCCGTCATGAACTGCGCCGCTTTTGCCAGACGGCAGGACACGATGTACTCCTGCGGAGAAAGGCCCGTCTGCTGCCGGAAGAGCCTGCAAAAATAACTGCGGTTCAGGCCCAGCCCCGCGGCGATATCCTGTACCCGCATAGGCTGGGAATAATTCGATTCGATGTAGTTCACAGCCTGTCCCACATAGTTGCCGCCGTGCCCCTGCGCCGGGCCGCGGGCCGCGTCCAGCTCCGCAAACAGCTCATAGAGCTGCGCGCAGATGCGCCACTCCTTTGCAGGCATATCTCCGCAGCCTGCAATGCGCGAAAAATTTTGCAGCGCGCCGGGCAGGCGCAGCACGTCCTGCTCCAGCAGCGCCGCAAAGGGCGGCGCGCAGTCAAACCCGGCCCACATGTATTCCCACGGGTCGCGCATATCCGCTTCGTAATATGTCACCTCGCCGGGGCGTATCACGAATATTTCGCCCGCCTGCAGTGTGTACTCCCGTTTCCCGCGGCGGAATATCCCCTTCCCGCGCACAACATAATGCAAAAGAAAGTATTCCCGCACCGCCGGGCCGAAGGAATGCCCCGGCGCACACGCCTCCACTCCGCATATCCTCGGATTGATGTCTGCCATGTGCAGATTGTCCAGAAGCGTATCCTTCATTTCTCCCGCCGCCCTTCCATCAGTCACATTATGCCAAAAATACAGCGCAGTTTGCAATACCCTTTCCCGTATTTTTTTGCTAGACTGGGTGCAAGGAGGCGGTACAATGATAAAGATCACATTTATGGGCGCAGGCAGCACGGTCTTTCTGCGCAACGTTTTGGGAGACTGCATCTACACGGATGCGCTCAAGGGCATGGAGATCGCCCTGTATGACATCGACGGCCAGCGTCTGGAACAGAGCGCAGCCATTCTGGAGGCCATCAACAAGGGCAACGGCTGCCCTGCTTCGATCCGCTCTTATCTGGGTGCAGAGAACCGCCGGAAAGCGCTTTCCGGCGCGGATTTCGTCATCAACGCAATCCAGGTGGGCGGCTACGATCCCTGCACCATCACAGATTTCGAGATCCCTAAAAAATACGGCCTGCGCCAGACCATCGGCGATACGCTTGGCATCGGCGGCATCATGCGCGCACTGCGCACCATCCCCGTGCTGGAGGATTTCGCCCGTGATATGGAGGCGGTATGCCCCAACGCATGGTTTCTGAACTATACCAACCCCATGTCCATGCTCACGGGATATATGCTGCGTTATACAGGTGTGAAAACGCTGGGCCTGTGTCACAGCGTACAGACGTGCAGCAAAACCCTGATGGACGCCATCGGCATGAGCGACCGTCTGGAGGGACGCCGGGAGCTGATCGCCGGCATCAATCACATGGGCTGGCTGCTGGATATCCGCGACCGGGACGGCAACGATCTGTACCCTGAGATCCGCCGGCGTGCAAAGGAGAAAAACGCCTCCGAGAAGCACCATGATATGGTCCGCTTCGATTACATTGAAAAACTGGGTTATTACTGTACGGAGTCCAGCGAACACAACGCCGAATACAACCCATTTTATATCAAGGCGCGTTATCCGGAGCTGATCGACCGCTTCAACATCCCACTGGACGAGTATCCCCGCCGCTGCATCCGGCAGATTGCCGAGTGGGATAAGGAATACGCGGACCTCAGCAGCAAGGGCGTGCTGCCCCACGAGCGTTCAAAGGAATACGCATCACGCATTATCGAGGCTATGGTTACGGGCCGCCCCTATAAGCTGGGCGGCAACGTGCTCAACACAGGCGGACTGATTGAAAATCTTCCCCGTGAGGCCTGCGTGGAAGTGCCCTGTCTGGTGGACGGCGCCGGCGTAGCCCCGTGTTATGTGGGCAGGCTGCCCGTACAGCTCGCGGCCATGAACCAGACGCATGTCAATGTACATCTGCTCACCATTGAGGCCGCCGCGACGAAAAAGCGCGAGCACATCTATCATGCCGCCATGCTGGAGCCGCACACCGCCGCCGAGCTCTCCCTGGACGACATCATCCGCTTGGTCGATGACCTGATCGAGGCCCACGGCAGCTGGCTGCCGCAATACCGGTAACGCCGTCTGCTGTCCCGGCGAAGCCCCCCCGGCAAAGTCTGGGGGCATATCCGGGCAAAGCCCTATATTGCCAGCATACGCGCCAGATGGCGCAGGCAGGGTCCGCCGGCCACGGAAATTTTACTGCCGGCGGCCCGCAAGCGGGCTTATTTCAGCATCGTCGGCGGCTCTCCTGCTCTGCCTTTCTTCATCTGATGTTCGACGCGCTCCACGATTTTTATCGCATTCTTTCCTGCTGTGTTTGCGTAATATCCTCTGCGCCAGAATTCCCGCCTTTTTTCTCCGCAAAAGGCTTTCCTGCGATATTTTGACGCAACCGTAATATGATATTTGCAATTCCAGCCTGTATCCGATAAATTATTCATCTGAACGGCCCGCCCTGTTTTTTCGTTTGTGCAGTTGGCCGGCCGCACTTCCCTATCCTGTCACAGGGATTTTTCATCGTCAGCATTATCCTTCTTTTGTATCGCTCGCCCAGCGAGTGGTTTTCTGCATGCAAAAAGGGAGGGGGCTTAGGCCCTCCCCTTTTTTATTTTCTCCCTTATTCCGCCGCCGGCAGCTCCCGCGTAGCCACGACGTCCACGCCCGTGCCGCACACGTCCGCCAGCACCACGTCTCCGCAATGCACAGGCGCGTGCAGGCATACGCCGTCCAGTGCGTCCATCACGGCAAACATTTTCTCCTTGGGCACGCTGCCCGCGGTTTTCACCGGGCAGCGGCAGATATCCGCGCCCTCCACACGCACGGTGCTCGTCACCACACGCACCGGGTGCGTCAGCTCGTTTTTGCCGTACTCCGCGCCCCGCGGGCAGCCGTTCCCCGTCACAGCCAGCGTGTTTTCATCCACCGTCAGGCGGCAGCCCTTGGGGCACACGATACAAATGATATTCGCCATTTCTCATGCCTCCTCCACGCTGACGGTGATGCAGCCGTCCGCCTTTTCCAGCAGTGCCCTCGGCACGCTGATGCGCTCCATCTCGCCGGGGGCCAGATGCTCGCGCTTGTATGCCGCCAGCTGTTCGCTGCCTGCCGTCACGCGGATGACGGAATTGCCGCACACGCGGTTCACACGGAAAAATATCTCCACGGCTTTATCCACATTGGCCAGGCGGATCTTTCCGGGCACCGTATAGGTGACGGACGCACCGTTTTCCACCTCCAGCACGCGCCCCTCAGGCGCAGGACCCTGCCGTGCGAACCGGGCCGCGGCCGCGCCCGCGCGCTGGCTCTCGCCCGTGACAAAATCCACAAGGTCATGTACATGCACCACGTTGCCCGCCGCGAAGATGCCCGGCACGCTGGTCTCCATGTTTTCATACACCATGGGGCCGTTGTGGCGCCGGTCCATCTCCACGCCCGCGCCGCCCGAAAGCTCGTTTTCCGGAATGAGCCCCACGCTCAAAAGCAGCGTGTCGCAGTCGAAATGCATCTCCGTGCCGGGGACGGGAGCGCGGTTTTCATCCACCTTCTGCACGGTCACGCCCGTCAGGCGGCCCTCCCCCTCGATCTTCGTCACCGTGTGGGACAAATACAGCGGGATATTATAATCGTGCAGGCACTGCACGATGTTGCGCGTCAAACCGCCGGAATAAGGCATCACCTCAACGCAGGCCAGCACCTTCGCGCCCTCCAGCGTCATGCGGCGGGCCATGATAAGGCCGATATCGCCCGAGCCCAAAATCACCACGCGGCGGCCCACCATGTAGCCCTCAATGTTCAGATACCGCTGGGCCGCGCCCGCGGTGAATACGCCAGCCGGGCGCGCGCCCGGGATGGAAATGGCGCCGCGCGTGCGTTCGCGGCAGCCCATGCACAGCACGATGGACGCGGCCTCCAGCACAATGTAGCCATCCTTTTCATTGACGGCGTGGACGCGTTTTTCCGGCGTGACGGCCAGCACCATCGTGTCCGTCTTTACCTCTATGTTCGTCTTGCGCACCAGCTCGATGAAGCGGCCCGCGTACTCGGGGCCCGTGAGCTCTTCTTTAAAATAATGCAGGCCGAAGCCGTTGTGGATGCACTGGTTGAGGATGCCGCCCAGCGTGTTGTCGCGCTCCAGGAGCAGGATGCGGCCCGCGCCGCCCTTGTGCGCGGCCTCGGCCGCCGCCAGCCCGGCGGGGCCTGCGCCGATGACGATGACGTCGTACCGGTTATTCTCCATGATGCAGGCCCCCTTCCTTCGTGGTGCCGGTGATGATATAGCTGCCGGCCCTGTCCTTCAGGACGTCCTGCTGGGGGATGCCAAGCTCCCGCGCAATGATCTCATGCACCCGGGGGCCGCAGAAGCCGCCCTGGCAGCGGCCCATGCCCGCGGTGCAGCGGCGTTTTACGCCGTCGATGGTGCGCGGCGGGATGGGGCGGTGCAGCGCGTCCACGATCTCGCCCTCCGTCACGGTTTCGCACCGGCAGATGACACGGCCGTACAGCGGATTTTCCCGGATGGCCTCCGCCTTCTGCTGCGGCGTCATTTCGTTGAATCGTTTTTTGGTGCGGGTGTGGACGAAGCTCTCCTTTTTCTCCAGCGTCACGCCCGCGCCCGCAACCAGCGCCAGCGCGTCCTCCGCAATCGCCGGCGCGCTGGAAAGGCCCGGGCTTTTGATGCCGCCCAGCGTGATGAAGCCGGGCGCGGTCTCCCCAATGATAAAATCGCTTTGGTCGGTATTGGCGCGCACGCCCGCAAAATTGCGGATATTTTCCCGGAAGTTTACGCCCGGCACGCTCTTGACGGCCTTTTCCCGCACGAATGCCAGCGCGTCCGCCTGTGTGGAAACGTCCTCGCGGCCGCTGGGCTCCGCATTGGGGCCGACGATAAGGTTGTAGTGAACCGTAGGCGAAACGAGCACACCCTTGCCGTCGCGGTTGGGACACTGGAAAACAACGTGGTTCACCACATAGCCCTGGCTTTTGTCCAGAAGGTAGTATTCACCCCGGCTGGGAATCGTGGTAAAGCCCGGTTCACCCGCCATCGCGGCCACCAGATCCGCCTCCACGCCCGCCGCGTTCACCACGGCACGGGCTTCAAAATCGCCTTTTGCAGTATGCAGCCGCCAGCCGCCGCTGATTTTCTCCGCGCCTGTCACAGCTGTTTCCAAATGGAGTTCCACGCCGTTTTCTACGGCGGCCTCGGCCAGCGCCAGCGCCAGATCCCACGGCTCCACAATGGCCGCACTGGGCGCATACAGCGCGCCGCACACCGCATCGGAAAGATTCGGCTCCATGGCCAGCGTTTCCTCCCGCGTCAGCACGCGCACGCCGGGCACGCCGTTCGCCACACCGTTTTCGTACAGGCGGCGCACGGTTGCCATTTCCTCATCGGAAAAAGCCAGCACCAGGCTGCCGATCTGGCGGTATTTGACGTCGAACGCAGCGCACTGCTCTTTCGTCAGCGCACTTCCCCGCACATTCAGCCGCGCCATGGCGGTGCCCGGTTCAGGGTCGTACCCCGCGTGCACGATGGCGCTGTTGGCGCGTGTGGTGCCCATGGAGACGTCGTTCTCCTTTTCAAACACCGCCGCGCGCAGTTTGTGCTGCGACAGCAAATAGGCCACGTTTGCGCCCACGATGCCGCAGCCGATGACGGCCACATCCAGCATATCGTTTCCCTCCGCAGCGGCCCGCCGGCGGCACAGCGGACCAAAACCGCCCGCACCGGGGGACACGCCTTTATTTGCCGCACGCGCTTTGAGGCGCGTCGGATTTTCCGTTGCTCCAGGCAAACTATGTTTCCCATCGCGCACTTCGCGTACCGCTCGTGTTCACTAAGAAACATGGTATCTATGCCGCTAGGCTCATGCTTCGCCTGCGGCTCGCATTCACCAACCGGACATATTATACCACAAACGGTCCGCCGTGTCATTCGGCAATTGGCGGAAATTGTATGGCGCACGGCCTTTCCCTGTCCCTTGCCCGCACCGCGCAAAAAGCACCCCGCCGTGCGGCGGGGTGCTTTTTGATTTTGCTATGCAAACAGGCTGCAAACCAGGCCCGCCGCCACGCCGATGCCGTACAGCAGCGCCACGATAAACAAATTCTGTTTGGCGTTTTTGTTGGCGCGCAGCAGCACCGCCAGCCCCACGCCTGCGCCCGTGCACAACCCCGCCACCACGCCTCCCAGCGAAAGCTGGCCCGCGGCATACAGCTGGGTGATGAGGACCGAGGACACACAGTTGGGAATGAGCCCCACAAGCCCGGCCAGCACAGGCTGCCACGGGCCGCTGGCCGCCAGGAATGCCCCTATGGCCTCCTCGCCCACCAGAGCCACCAGCGCGCCCAAAGCAATGTTGAACAGCAGAATGAACAAAAAGATGTGCAGCGTGTGCTTGAGCGCCGCCGCCAGGATGCCGTCCCGTTCCTCGTGCTCGTGGCAGTCCACAGCGCTGCTGCTGCCTGTGTAGCCGCCGCGCACGCTCTGAGGAATCAGCCTTTTGAACACAAAATCAATGCAGAAGCCCGCGGCAAGCGCCACAGCCAGCTTGATGCCGAGGATCAGCGCCAGCGACCGCCAGTGTTCCGGGTTTGCGATGAGCAGCGGCACCGCCTCGTCGGACGTGGCAAGGAACACCGCCAGCAGGGTACCCAGCGTGACCACCTTGCTGGCGTACAGGTTTGCCGCCATGGCCGAAAACCCGCACTGGGGCAGCAGGCCCAGTACGGCGCCCGGCACAAAGCCAAAGCGCCCGCCGCCCGCCAGTGCTTTTTCGATGCCCTCCGAGTGGCGGTGCTCCACATATTCGATCAGCCAGTACGCCGCGAACAGAAAGGGCAGCATTTTCACGCTGTCCAGCAGCGCGTCCAGTAAAAGTTCCAAAATCAAAACAGGGTTCTCCTTTTCTCACAGCCGGCGCATGCCGCGCCGGAAAATCATACCACTCCCGTATTATATGCCCTTCGCCCGGCCTTTACAAGAAGCCCCCGAGGGGCATCCGCCCGGCGCTGGGCAGATGTACCACTATTTTTTTGTGCGTAGCAAAGAACTTTGTCACGGCGCGCACTTGCGCGGCTTTTTGCACTATGGTATGATATTTTTGTAACAGTCTGTCCACACCTGATTGATAAAGGAGTTTTCACACATGCGTGGTATTTATTCTTCCGTTACCGACATCCGCCGCCAGGTATTCACCGAGGTGGCCCGTATGGCATACGAAGGCGGCGATTACAGCCGCGTTGAGGAGCTGCCGTACAAGATTTTGCCGGGCGAGGTGAGCAAATACCGCGACAGTATCTTTCTGGAGCGCGCTATCGTGGGCGAGCGCCTGCGCCTGTCCATGGGTTTGCCGCTGCGCCCCATCGACGAGCACGCGCCCCTTTCCACCGGTATCGAGGAGGCCGCCCGGCCGGAGAAATACTACGAGCCGCCCCTCATCAATATCATCAAATTCGCCTGCAACGCCTGCCCGGAAAAATCTTTTCACGTGACGGATATGTGCCAGGGCTGCCTGGCACATCCCTGCGTGGAAGTATGTCCCAAGGGCGCGGTGTCCATCGTGCACGGCAAAAGCGTTATCGACCAGAGCAAGTGCGTCAAGTGCGGGCAGTGCGCCAACGTATGCCCCTACGGCGCCATCCATAAGATGGAACGCCCCTGCGCCAAGGCCTGCGGCATGGATGCCATCGGCTCCGACGAGCTGGGCCGCGCGAAAATCGATTACGACAAGTGCGTGTCCTGCGGCATGTGCCTTGTAAACTGTCCTTTCGGCGCCATCGCGGACAAAAGCCAGATCTTCCAGGTCATCCAGTCCATCAACCAGGGCGACCGTGTCATCGCCGCCGTGGCTCCGGCCTTTGTGGGCCAGTTCGGCCCGGACATGACGCCTGAAAAGCTGAAGCCATCCATGAAGCTCCTGGGCTTTGACGATGTGGTGGAGGTCGCCATCGGCGCGGACCTGTGTACCATTGAAGAAGCCAAGGATTTTATGCGCGAGGTGCCCGAGCAGCAGCCGTTCATGGCCACGTCCTGCTGCCCGGCCTGGAGCGTGATGGCGAAAAAGCTGTTCCCGGATTTTGCGCCCTATATCTCCATGGCCATGACGCCCATGGTGCTGACGGCCCGCCTGCTGAAAAAAGAGCACAAAAACTGCAAGGTCGTTTTCATCGGGCCGTGCGCCGCCAAAAAGCTGGAAGCCAGCCGCCGCACCATCCGCAGCGACGTGGACTTCGTGCTCACATTTGAAGAAGTGATGGGCATGTTTGAGGCGAAGGCCATCAAGTTCTCCGAAGTGGCCGCTGGGCCCGAGCTGGTGGAGGCCACCGCCGACGGCCGCGGGTTTGCGGTTTCCGGCGGCGTGGCGAACGCGGTGGTGAACGCCATCCACAAGATGGACCCGGACCGCGAGGTAAAGGTGATGGCCGCCCAGGGCCTGCAGGAATGCAAAAAAATGCTGATGCTGGCCAAGGCAGGCAAGCTGAACGGCTACCTGCTGGAGGGCATGGCCTGCCCGGGCGGCTGCGTGGCGGGCGCCGGCACGCTGCAGAACCCGGTGAAATCCACTGCCGCGCTGAACAAATACAAGGCCAGCGCACCGGAGAAGTATTCAGTGGACAGCAAATACGAGATCACGCTCAACCTTTTGCACGATTGACAGCGGCTCACAGCAGATACAGCAGGGCCCCGGCTTTTCAGCCGGGGCCCTGCTGTTATCTTTCACCGGGGCCGGTGCGTCAGGCATACGGCCCCTCCGTCACGAACTGCTTGTTGTAATCGCTGTATACGGTGTGAGTCAGGATATAATCCGCCCAGGCCGCATAGCCCGTGGGGTTCATGTGAATGCCGTCGTAGGTTCCCACATAGTCCCCGCGCAGGTTTCCGTCTGCGTCTGCCAGAGCCTCCTGTGCGTCCAGATAATAAAGGCCCTTGCTCACGGCCAGCTTGGCGATGGCGTTATTGATAAGACGGATGTGGCCGTTCTCCAGCGGCGGCTGCTTTACACCCTGTTCGGCCGTGGTGGGCGTGATGCTCTGCACATAAATGGGCACGCCCGCGAACCGCTCCCGCAGCTTGTCGAGCAGATCGCTGTAATATTTCAGGAACGCTTCATCCGACTGGCTGATGAGCGCGTTGGTGCCGTACAACACATAGATATTGCTTGGCGACTGCACCTTGATGTCGTCCCACATCTCAATGCGCGAGCCGTCCGGCCGCTGGCCCACAAAATTTTGCAGCACCTGATTGGGGCTGGTGCTCTTATACGCGCATACTGTTGCCACATCCCGCGTGGGTGCATACAGCGCAAAGCCCTGGGACAGGGAATCCCCGATGAACAGCGCCGTGCGGAAATACTCCGTACTCAGCCTGCCGTTGGCAGGCACGGCCAACAGGCGGGAATCGCTGGCAGTAACGTCGCTTTCCAGCGTGCGCTCCACAGGCACTTCCGTGTTCCAAGCCTGCACGGGCGCCGCTGCCTCCGGCCGGCCGCCCACCTCCTGCGCACCGCCGCCGGAGGGCGTAGATACGCTTTCCGGCGCAGGCGGCGTGCTTTCGGACGATGGCGGGCCCCCGTCCTGCTGCGCGCCGCGCACCGGGAACACAGGCTGGCCGTGGATGATCTTCACCGACGAATAGGAAATGCCGAACAAAAGCGCCACAATGAGCACGCCAAGACCCGCCTGCACCAGAAGCGTCTGGTTGCGGCGGCGTTTGCTGTGCACTTTGTACGGCTTGATATTGTTTGCCAAATTGGTGCCTCCAAAGGATATTTGCGGGCGTGCTAACGGTATGCGCCCCCGTCCGCCAGGGCGAACTGCGCGTTGTGCGCGCTGTATATGGTGTGTGCGGCAAGGTAATCCAGCCACGGGCGGTATTTGGAGCCGTCGAGCAGGTGCAGGCCGTCGCTCCCTGCCAGGTCCGCCCGCAGGTAACCGTTCTCGTCCGCCATCACTTCCCACAGGTCCACATAATAAAGCCCTTTGCTCACGGCCAGCTTGGCGATGGCGTTGTTGATAAGCTTCAGATGCTCCCGTTCCAGCTGCGGTTTCTTCTCGCCGTATTCCTGTGTCGTTGGAGTGATACTCTGCACATAGATGGGCGTATCCGGGAAACGCACCCGCAATTTGTCCAGCAATTCGCCGTAAAATTTCAAAAAGCCCTCGTCCGTCTGCTGCAGCAGCGCGTTCGCTCCCAGAAGGATATAGATGTTCGCCACATCCTGCTGGACGTTGATCTCGTCCCACATCTCGATTTTGGTGCCATCGGCCCGCTGGCCCACATAGTTTTGCAGGATGCTCTGGGGGTTCACGCCCTTGTAGGCGCACACACGCATCCAGTCCCTGTATTCCGGATACCATGCGAAGCCCTGTGTAACAGAATCCCCGATGAACAGCGCATCGCGGAAATAGTCATCGGATACACGCCCGTTTTCCGGTACGGCCAGAAGGCGGGCATCACTGGCCGTCACATCGGCATCCAGCGTGCGCTCCACAGGGGTTTCGGTGTTCCACGCCTGCACGGATACGGCCGCTGTCACGGACGGCGCATGCGGCTGGCTTTCCAGTGCAGGCCCCGGCGCGGGGACCTCGCCGGGCTGTGCCGGCGGCGCGGCGGACACGGCGGCACGCGCGCGCAGCAGCGGCTGGCCGTAAATGATCCTTACCGCAGCATAGGAAATACCGAACAGCAGCGCCACAATGAGCACGCCAAGGCCCGCCTGTGCCAGAAGCGCCCGGCTTCGGCGGCGTTTGCTATACAGTTTGAACGTGCTCTCTGCCAAGGCCAGTCCCTCCCACAGGGCGTTTTCCGCCGTCCACGCGTGTGCCGTGTTTTCGTCAGGCCGCCGGGGCCGTGTAATAAGGTGAGCCGGGCAGGTACGGATTCTCCTTGCTGTACGCCGTATGTGTCACAAGGAACTCCCGCCATACATTGTAGCCTTCGTTGTTCAGATGGATGCTGCCCGAAGCAATGTCCGCCCGGAGCGCGCCGTTTTCGTCGGCCAGAGCGGAGAACAGGTCCAGATAATGCAGATCCCTGTCATAAGCTATTTTCGCCAGGCTTTCGTTCAGCCCCCGGATGCGTTCCACTGAAAAGTTTTCGTCCCCGGCCATCTTCTCCGCCGAGACAGGCGGGATGCCCTGGATGTAATACACCGTATCTTGCGGCAGCTGCGGCAGCAGGAAGTCAAGGAAATCGTTGTAATACTTCAGGAATGCCTCATCGGTAAGCGTAGCCATGGAATTGGTGCCCAGCAGAATATACACCTTTTTAGGCGCCGCGGCCAAGATCTCATCTATGGCGGCCACCTGCTGGCCGCTGATGTTTTCCACAAGGCCCTCCATGAACTGCTTGGGGCCCGCGCCCAGATAAGCGGCGTATTTCGCGTTGGGGATGCCGCTGGAATATTCCTGGAAGCCCCGCGTCAGCGAATCGCCGATGAACAGCGCATCGTCAAAGTAGCTCATATCCACACGGCCCGCCTCCGGCAGCGCCACCAGTGAAGCGGAAGGCTGCGTATACGAAGCGTCTGTTTGCTGTACAGGGCCAAGCACCGCTTCCCCTGTCTGCGCCACGCTGCCGTCTGCCTGAGAGGAAGCAGCCTGAGAAGCCGACAAAGCAGCCAAACTGCTGGCCGCCGCGCGCTTGGCGGGCAGCTCTATGAGCGTGGTGATGACCCACGAAAGGCTCAGGATAACAACGGCCACACAGGCAAAGAACATACCGCCGCCTGGCGCGCGCCTGCGTTTGCGCGGCTTTGCGGCATAGTGGCGTCCGCCCGCAGCCTGCCCGCGGGGCGCTGTGTGTGCCGGAGCGGGCGCTGCGCGCCGCCGCTGGGCGCAAGCGTCATCCCGGGGGCGTGCCGCTTGAGGAGGACGCTGCTGTGCGCCCGAAGGGTGTCCGGCCGTGCTTTGGGCGGCCGGGCGCGCATTTCCGGGCTGCGCCGGACGCGGGATATGGATGATCTGCTCCTGAATGGCCCGGGCACGGGCGTCCACATCAGGGCGCGCCGCGCCGCGGCTCTTTTCCTGCATGTGCCGCTGCTCCATGTGCGCCCTCCTTTTCGGCTCATTTTTACGGATACCAAAAGTTCCCCAATATACAAAATATTATACCCTGTTTGTCCCCGTTGTTCAACCGTGATTCCTGCCACTTTTTAGGCGGCAGTGTGTGTTTTGTGTGAAAAAGCTGTAAACGCTGCAGATACAAAGAACAAAAAACGCCCCCGCCTCGTTTGAGAAGCGGGAGCGCCGGAAAACATGGGTTACGCCAGCTCAGCGAAATACTTGATGGTGCGGACCATCTGGCTGGTGTAGCTGTTCTCGTTGTCGTACCAAGACACGACCTGCACCTGATAGGTGTCGTCGTCGAGCTTGGTGACCATCGTCTGCGTGGCGTCGAACAGGCTGCCGTAGCGGATGCCGATGACGTCGGAGGAGACGATCTCGTCGGTGTTGTAGCCGAAGCTCTCGGAGGAGGCTGCCTTCATAGCGGCGTTGATGCTCTCCTTCGTTACGTCCTTGCCCTTGACGACGGCCACCAGAATGGTGGTGGAGCCGGTGGGAACAGGCACGCGCTGGGCGGAGCCGATGAGCTTGCCGTTCAGTTCGGGGATGACCAGGCCGATGGCCTTGGCGGCACCGGTGCTGTTGGGCACGATGTTGGCGGCGCCGGCGCGGGCGCGGCGCAAATCGCCCTTGCGGTGCGGGCCGTCCAGGATCATCTGGTCACCGGTGTAGGCGTGAACGGTCGTCATGATGCCGCTTTGGATGGGATAGGCGTCGTTGAGGGCCTTGGCCATCGGCGCCAGGCAGTTGGTGGTGCAGGAAGCGGCGGAGATGATGGTGTCCTCAGCCGTCAGGGTGTTCTCATTCACGCTGTAAACGATGGTGGGCAGGTCGTTGCCGGCCGGAGCGGAAATGACGACCTTCTTGGCGCCCGCGTCGATGTGGGCCTGGGATTTGGCCTTGGAAGCGAAGAAGCCGGTGCACTCCAGCACAACGTCAACGCCGATCTTGCCCCAGGGGAGGTTCGCCGGGTCTTTCTCGGCCAGGATCTCGATCTTCTTGCCATCCACGGTGATGGAAGTCTCGTCGGACTCGACGGTGTGGCCCTCGTAACGGCCCTGCGCGGTGTCATATTTCAGCAGGTGGGCAAGCATTTTCGGGCTGGTGAGGTCGTTGATCGCGACGATCTCGTAACCCTCGGCGCCGAACATCTGGCGGAACGCCAGGCGGCCAATGCGGCCAAAGCCATTGATTGCAACTTTTACTGCCATATTAGTACATCCTCCTTATATTCAGGCACGGTGTGCGCCGCACCCTGCGGCGCTGTATTTTGCCCGTAAGACTATCATTTATTGTACCCCAAAAGCCGCCGGACTGCAAGAGTTTGATAAAAGTTTAACGCCGAAAACACGAACTTCTTACACTTTTGTAACAATCCATACATAGCGGCGTGCAAACTTCATACACTATGTGCAGTTTGACCCTGCGCGCCGCCTCCAACTCCCTGCGGCGCGCATGCGGAAAGGAGGATTCCCATGGCCCCGACGCCAAACAGCGCGCTTCTTGCGGCGCATCTGCGTGAGGATACAGCCGACCTTCTGGCCCTGCTGCCCGCGGCCCGCCGTGCGGCGGCGGGCGGCCCCGGCGGC
>NZ_JAFOIN010000066.1:0-21459 GCF_017421385.1 Ruthenibacterium sp.
CAGTCTGCCCTTTTTCAGGAAATGGGGCGGAAATGCAAAGGAATACTGGCTATTTTCCGACTGAATCGCTTGAACCTAGCGGTAATCGTCTATTTTCTCGCTCGGCGCTGAATGAAGGCGATTTATTCAGAGGTTCCTTAAAACAACGCATTGGAAAAAATATCTGTGGCAAACTGTAAACAAAGAAAAATCGGTTTAGAGGCAAAAGGAGGAGAAAATATTATGGCTTTTATCAAAAATATCGAACACGAAGAGATAGTGCGGCTTGCGGATGAGATATCGGCGAACACAGGGCAGGTCGTCAGTAAAACACTGGCGCAGAACAGCTGCGTCAGTATCACGCTGTTCGCTTTTGCAAAAGGAGAGGAGATCGGAACACACGATTCTGCAGGCGACGCGATGGTCACAGTCATCGAAGGAAAAGGCAGATTCGTGGTAGACGGCCGGGAATACTGCCTGTCCGCAGGGGAAACACTGGTGATGCCTGCCCGAAAGCCGCATTCCGTTCATGCGGAAGATGCGTTCAAAATGCTGCTCACAGTTGTGTTTCCGCGGAACGACAGTGAAACATAAATTATTGTGTTTTGCAGATTCAAAAGTAGCCGCCCCGACGGGTTGCTGCTTTTATGCAATAAGAAAACCGCTTAAACACTATGTTTAAGCGGTTTTCTTGCAGCAATGTTAAAAACAAAAATCCGAACCTATAAGGTTCGGACTTTGATTATGTGGTGGAGATGAGGGGGATCGAACCCCTTACCTCTTGAATGCCATTCAAGCGCTCTCCCAAGTGAGCTACACCCCCACGGCACCAGCGCCTATCAGCGCCGCACTCTTCTCTCGAGTGCTTTATTATATTATCAAATCATTTCTTCGTTGTCAACCCCGAATTTTCAATTTTTTTTGTGAAGAAATAAAACAGCGGGCAGCAGACGGGAAAATATAAAAACAGGGCATGCTATAAGCGGGGCGGTTTGTGCGAAAAACAGAACCCGTGTCCATGACGGTTGACACCGCTCATGAGTTTTGTATAATAATGTAGAACCCAAAAGAAACATGGCGGAGCTTGCCGCTGCGAAACAAAAGAAAAAGGGAAGGTCGGGCATATGAACGGAAAACTACTTGCCGTACTCAGGCAGGACATTGATGCTTTTGAAGAGAAAATATATGAATTTACAAACGGAGAGATTGACCGCAAGGCTTACAAAGGCTTTTCGGGCGGTTTTGGCAGTTATGCGCAGAGGGAGAACGGATACAGCATGCTTCGTCTGCGCCTGCCCGGCGGGCGGCTGACGAAGGAACGGCTTGGGTTTATAGCCGAATGTGCCGAAAAATACAACGTACCGCGTATGAAGCTCACCACATGCCAGACCATTCAGATGCACGACCTCCCGCCGCAGAGTGTGGTGGAGATCATGAAGCGGGCGCTTGATTACGACATTATAACGCGCGGCGGCGGCGGCGACTTCCCGCGCAATGTCATGGTGAGCCCGCTTACGGGTGTGGAGCAGGGAGAGTATTTTGATGTGATGCCCACGGCTCAGGCAGTCAATGATTATCTACTGGCGCAAGTGCGGGAAATCCGGCTGCCGCGTAAGCTCAAGGTAGGGTTCTCCAATGGACCGGCGAATGAAACACATGCGACATTCCGGGATCTGGGCTTTGTAGCCTGCGCGGACGGAACTTTTGATGTCTATTGCGCCGGCGGGCTTGGCGCAAATCCCAAAATGGGTGTACTGGTAGACACAGGCGTTGCGCCCCGGAATGTTCTGTACGACGTATGCGCTATGGTAAAGACTTTCCAGGAGCACGGAAATTACGAGAATCGTGCCCGCGCGCGTACGCGTTATTTGCAGGAAACATTAGGCGAAGATGGCCTGAAAACTGTTTTTCGTGAGAATCTGGCTTTGGCGAAGGAGAAGGATATGGCCCTGGTGCTGCCGGACTCGACGGCACCCAAAACAGGCGGTGCGTCTCTTTCGCATCCGCGCGCCATCCCGCAGAAACAGCCGGGGCTTTACGCTGTGGCATACCATCCCATCGGCGGGATGCTGTCTGGTAAAAAACCTGCCGAGCTTTATGAATCCATGTGCAATGCTCCGGACGCGGAATGGCGGGTTGGCCCGGATGAAACGATGTATTGTATCAATCTGACGGCGGAAGAGGCGCAGGCAGTACTTGCCGTTACGGAAGACGGTGCGCGGGATTTGTTCGAATCTTCTGTGGCATGCGTGGGTGCAGCGACCTGCCAGCAGGGTGTGCGGGATTCACAGTCAACATTGAAGATGCTGGTGGAGGCAATGCGCAGGGAAGGATTTTCCGACGGCATATTGCCGCGCATCCATATCTCCGGCTGCCCTTCCAGCTGCGGTACGCACCAAATCGGTACGCTGGGTTTTCGCGGCGGCGTGAAGCTGGTGGATAAAAAGCCGATGCCTGCCTATATGCTGTATGCAGGCGGATGCGATGCGCAGGGGGCGGAACAGTTCGGCCAGGAGCTGGGGATGATGTTGGAACAGGATATCCCGGCTTTTCTTGCGGAGCTGGGGCGTGCGGTGCGCGCGTCCGACGGAACTTTTGCGCAGTGGTATCCGGCGCATGAGGCGGAATTTAAAGAGATTGCTGAGAGATATATTGCCGACTGAATTGAAAACAGTCTGTCCTGCGTCCGTTTTGCGGGCGCG
The DNA here is from genome assembly GCF_017421385.1 of Ruthenibacterium sp. Lineage (NCBI taxonomy): Bacteria > Bacillati > Bacillota > Clostridia > Eubacteriales > Oscillospiraceae > Ruthenibacterium > Ruthenibacterium sp. The sequence goes on from NZ_JAFOIN010000066.1 coordinate 2,682, forward strand.
GGACTTTTTAAAATGTTTGGCAGCGCGCAAAAAGGCGGAGCGGGGTAATGCGGCGTCAAAAAGTTTACCGGAAGCATACCGGAAGATTGACAATTTTGAACAGGAAAGACGTTTTGGCTTGAAAGCGGAAAGGATTTCCCCTATAATAAGTGATAACCCCATGGCGGCGTTTGGCGGGCCTCTGTCATACCGCGAGCCCCGCGCGGCGATGCGTAAAGCGGCGTTTCCGTCATGCGGCATACCACAGGGCGGGCAGCCCACGGCTTGGGAGTATTCAGTGAAAAGACAATGGCGCGGCGGAATGGCTGCTTTTTTGACTTTTATCATGCTGATATCAGGATGCAGCGCGGCCCCTGCGGGGAGCGGCGCTGAAAGCCGTACCATGGCGCCGGCGGACGGCACGCATTACGAGCCGCCGGTATTTCGGAGCGCCGAGTTTCACCCGGACGCCGCGGTAAGCGGCAGCGGGGTGGAAATAGACCTTTCGGCGGTGTCGCAGGGGTATGTCGCCGTGCGGGCGCAAAGCGACAAACGCCTGAAATGCCAAGTCGTGTATGGAGACATAAAATACAATTACGATCTGCCCGGAGACGGAACGCCGGTCGTTTATCCGCTGCAAAGCGGCAACGGGCAATACAATGTCCGCGTGATGCAGAATACCACGGAGAACAAGTACATGGAATTGTTTTCCGCACAGGCGGGCGTTGTGCAGGACAGTGAATTCGAGCCGTTCCTGCGGCCCAGTCAGCGGGTGGCTTACAGTGTGGACTCCGCATGCGTCTTGCTGGCGTCGGACATAAGCGCACAGGCGGCGGATGCGGCGGCGGTGGTGAGCAGTGTGTACGAATATATCCAAAGCAATGTGGACTATGATTACGACAAAGCCCAAAACATCGTAGACAACAACGTTACCGGATATCTGCCGGATCCGGATGAGACGCTCTCCACAAAGAAGGGCATCTGCTACGATTATGCGGCGCTCGCCGCGGCAATGCTGCGCAGCCAGGGTATCCCGACAAAGCTTATCACAGGATATGTTTCCAGCGGCGGAAGCGAGCTGTACCATGCGTGGAACATGATTTGGCTGGAAGAGAGCGGCTGGATCACCGTGGAGATCAGGGCGCCCAGGCATGAATGGCAGCGCATCGACCTGACGTTTGCGGCCGCCGGCCAAAGCGCGCTTGTGGGCGACGGTAAGGGCTATGCGGATAAAGAGGTCTATTGAGGAGGAGAGGTCATGGCGGCAAAAACACTTCGTTCGCTGGCGGTGAGCGCCTTTTGCGAAGATATGGCGATGATGCTGGCAGCGGGCATTCAGGTGGACGACGCGCTCTCCATGATGCGCGGAGACAGCGGGGACGGCCCGCTGTACGATGCGGCTTCCGCCGTGCTTGAGCGTGTCCAAATGGGCGAGCCTTTGGCCGAGGCGGTGGAGCAATGCGGATATTTTCCCGCGTATGCGGCGCAGCTTGTCGCGGCGGGCGAGGCGGCGGGACGCACCGAGAACGTGCTGAAAAGCCTCGCGGTATATTACGAAACACAGGATAAGCTGGAAAAAAGGCTGAAAAGTGCTGTGATCTATCCGGCGGTTTTGCTGTTTTTGATGGCCGGCGTGCTGGCCGTTCTGGTCGCGCGTGTGCTTCCGGTATTCACCGGTGTTTACACGGGGCTGGCGGGAAGCGTAGCGGCTTCTTCTTATGCGTACATCACGGCTGCAAATATCATCGGCTGGGCATCTCTGTGCCTGGTCATCGTGCTGACGGCGCTTTTGCTTACCGGTGCGGCTGCGGCGCGCACGCAGCGTGGGAACGGCCTGTTCCGCACGTTGTTTGAAAAACTGCCCTTTACTTCTGCTGCTGCCCGGCGGCTGGCGGAGGCGCAATTTACTACGGCGCTGGCCACGTTTACGGCCAGCGGGATGGACACCGACACAGCAATGGAACGCGCGTCGGACATGGTGCGGCACCGCGCGCTGCGCGCGCAGCTGGAAAGCTGCCGCCGGCAGATGCTTGAGGGGCGCAGCCTGGCGCAGGCCGTTTACGATAACCGCGTGTTCGAACCGCTGTACGCGCGCATGCTGATGAGCGGAGCACGCAGCGGCAATCTGGACCAGGTGCTGGCGCGCCTTGCGCAGGTGTTCAGTGAGGATGCAAACATGCGGATGGGGCGCATCATCGACAGCGTGGAACCTGTGCTTGCAGGATTTCTCACCGTTTCGGTGGGGGTTACGCTCCTGGCCGTGATGCTGCCGTTGATCGGCATTCTCACCTCCATCGGATAAGGGGGCGCGGGGATGTATCAGGAAAAACGGCCGCGGCGCGGCGTAAAACGGCTGGGCGCAGCCATAGCGGCAGTATGTGCGCTGCTGCTGTTGCTGGGCGCGTGGGCTGTTTGGAACGGCGCGCAGGCGGCAATGAGGGAACAGGCGGCGCAGAGCCTGCGCACGGCGGTGCTGGATGCGGCGGTGCAGTGCTACGCTCTTGAGGGCGCATACCCGCAGAGCCTTTCCTATCTGGAAGAAAACTATGGCGTGCAGGTCAACCACAGCCGGTTTATCGTCAGCTATGAGGCGTATGCATCGAACCAGCTGCCGGCCGTCGCCGTGCTGGAAAAGCAGACGGCATGACAGTCTTAGGCGCGGGATAAGACAAAATGAAGGGAGGCGGCGGAGTGAAAAAACACGGAGCGTTTTGGATGCATCTGTATCCGCTGCTTCTGTTTGCCATCATCGTGCTGTCGCTGCTGTTCCTTGTGATGACGGGGACCGGGCTTTACAGTGCGGTCGTGGACAGCCAGACGCGGAACAGAGAGGCGCGCGCGGCGCTGTCATATCTTGCCGCGCGGGTGCATGCGGCGGACGCGGCGGGAGCTGTTTCCGTTGGGGAAGGCCCCGAGGGCGCGGCGCTGCTGCTGCGGGAGAACGCAGACGGCGAAACTTACGAAACCCGTATTTATTTATATGAAGGCGCGCTGCGGGAGGAATATGGGACGGCAGATGATGCGCTGGACCCGCAGGACTCCGAACGCATCGTGGATGCAAAATCCTTTTCCGTCGAGCAGGTTCGACCGGGTCTGCTGGTAGTGTCAACCGAATACGGAAGCGCAGATATCGCGCTGCGCAGCGGAAGGGGGGCTGGCCCGGATGCGTAGATCTCGGGGCGGCGCAGCTTTTTATGTGGAAACGCTGCTTTTGGTACTCTTTCTGCTTGCCAGCCTGACCGTGCTGGTGCAGATACTGGGCGCTGCAAAGCGTACCTCACGGGAGGCCAGGGAGCTCTCCACAGCTGTAAACATCGCCCAAAATGCGGCGGAGTTGTTTGCGGCAAGCGGCTCACAGGAAGATTTCGCAGCCCTGTTGGGCGCTGAGAAAACGGCGCGCGGCACACTGCGCGCCGCATACGACGTCCAGGGCGGTGGGACAGAGGACGAAACACAGGGGGCCTATGTCCTGGAAGCGGTGCTGGACGAAACGCCGCGGCAGGCGGGTGATATGCGCACGGCGCATTTTGTTGTAACTGCGGCGGACGGCGATACGGTTTTGTATGAGCTGGATACGCAGAAATACATCGGCGGGTAACGCCGCGGGCAAGGGGGAGACGAGATGGAAAGCAGGCCGGTGCGTCTGGGATGGCTGTCGCTGCTGCTGACGGTGATCATCCTGTGTCTGGCAACGCTCTCTGTGCTGAGCTTTTCCACCGCCCGGGCCGACCTTGCACTCGCGCAGAAGCAGGCGCGTCAGGCCCAAAGCGTTTATGCGCTGGAATGCGCGGGACAGCAATGGCTGGCAGAGCTGGACGCAGCGCTGGCGCAGGCCGGGGATACGGCGGAGCTGGATGCGCTGCCGCCGCACGGCACTGCCCGGGAAGGCCCCGGTGTGAGCGCCGTGCTGGAGGGCGCGGACGGGCGTTCGCTTTCTGTTTTTGCGGAGTTGACAGCGGACGGCGGATACAGAGTGATACAATGGCGGCAGAGCGCCGAATGGGCGGGCGAGGCCGAGGCTCCTGCGCTGTTCGGTACACTGCGGGAAGGATAGGAGGAGACGCATGGACGTCAGGGAAACGCTCAGACAGGCCGTTGAAATGGGTGCGTCTGATATTTTTATTATCGCCGGCCTGCCGCTTACCTATAAGGTGGACGGCCGCCAGAGGCGGATGGAAACGCGGCTGATGCCTGCGGATACCGCCGCGGTCATCTCGGATATTTACGCGCTGTGCGGACGCAGCCGCAGCCGCATCGAACGGGAGGATATGGACGACGATTTTTCCTTTTCGATTCCAGATCTCGGACGTTTCCGGGCGAATGTTCTGCATCAGCGCGGCAGCCTTGCGGCGGTCATTCGTGTGATACGTTTTGGCTTGCCGGAGCCGGAAAAGCTGAACATTCCGCCTGAGGTGCTTGCCTCGGCCAAGCTGATGAAAGGACTTGTCCTGGTGACGGGCTCGGCGGGCAGCGGCAAATCCACAACGCTGGCCTGCCTCATCAACGCCATCAACCAGACAAGAGAAGGGCACATCATCACGATGGAAGACCCCATTGAATACATCCATCGGCATGACAGGTGTATCGTGACGCAGCGGGAGATCTCAACCGATTCTCCGAGCTATGTCAGCGCCCTTCGCAGTGCTTTGCGGGAGAGCCCGGACGTCATCCTGCTGGGCGAAATGCGGGACTATGAGACTATCGAGGTGGCCATGACCGCCGCGGAGACGGGGCAGCTGCTGTTCAGCACGCTGCACACCACAGGCGCTGCCAACACGGTGGACCGCATCATCGATGTGTTCCCGGCCGGGCAGCAGGCGCAGGTGCGCATGCAGCTCTCCATGGTGCTTCAGGCGGTCATCAGCCAGCAGCTTGTTCCCACGCTGGACGGTAAGCAGACCCCGGCGTTTGAGATTATGTATACGAACCCGGCCATCAAAAACCTGATCCGTGAGGCAAAGACGCACCAGATCGATTCCGCTATTCAAGCGGGTGCGGCACAGGGTATGTGTACCATGGACGCAAGCCTGCTGCGCCTGGTGACGGAAAAGCGCGTCAGTAAAGAGACGGCCCTCACACACTGCATGCATTATGAGGCGATGGAAAAACGCCTTTCAGCAATGAGCTGAATCCAAATTGATTCGGAAGGGGGAGAGGAAAGTGCCTGAGCAAAGTAAAATGGAAATATCCCTGTTCAGCGGTATGACGATCCTGTGGAACGGTACGCCGATCCTGGAGCACAGCGCGCGGCTCAACAAGCCTTTGGAGCTTTTGGCGCTGCTTTTGCTGCGCGGCGATAAAAAGCTGACGAATGAGCAGTTGATGGACGGCCTGTGGGAGAGCGATGAGATCGAAAACCCGGCCGGCGCGTTGAAAAACGCGGCGTATTCGCTTCGCAAGTTTTTGCAGAAAGCGGATAAGGAAAAACGCTTTATCATCACAGAGAGCGGGCGTTACATTTGGAACCCGGAAATCTCCGTCACCACCGATGTGTGGGAATTCGAGCAGGAGGCGCGTCTTGCGGATCAACCGGGCACGCCGGCGGAGGAGCGTATCCCGCATGCGCGGCGAGCGCTGAAGCTGTATACCGGCGATCTTCTGCCCAGCCTGAGCATGCAGCAGTGGGTCATCCAATACAGCAGTTATCTGCGGCAGACCTATCTGCGTACCGTTAAAAATCTGGCTGCCACGCTCTGCGAACGCGGAGGCAGGGAGGATCTGGAGGAGACGCTGGATATCTGCAACCGTGCGGCGCTGCTGGAGCCGCTGCACGAGGAACTTTACCGCTACATCTTCAATACCATGCGCAGGTTGGATATGAAGCAGGCTGTGCTGAGCTATTATCCGGTGATCTCCAACCTGTTTTACGACGAGCTGGGCGAACGTCTTTCGCCCGAGCTGCGGGACATATATCTCTGGGCTTCCCAGGGAGCGAACCAGATGAAGGAAAATCTGCGCCAGATCCAGCAGGATTTGGGCGAGATTACGCGGGACGCCCGGCCCATCCACGGCGCATACTACTGCGAGTATGAGATGTTCAAATCCGTGTACCAGATGGTCGCACGAAGCGCGGCACGTTCCAATAGTCATGTGCTGCTCATCCTTGTGACGTTTGAAGGAAAAAACGGCCAGACCGTGGCAAAACAGGAGATCGTGGACGCGATGGCGCGCGGCAAGGAAGTCATTCGGGAGTCTCTGCGCAAGGGCGATGTATTCAGCCGTTACAGCCGCAACCAGTACATCCTTATGTTGACGGTCACTTCGCCTGCCGACAGCGTTGTGGTGGAGAACCGCATCAAGGATGCTTTTAAGGAAGTGCGTCTGAGCGCGAAAATCGAGCTGCGTATGAAAGCGCAGGAGCTGGACCCGATCGTTTAGTGTATGCAACCGCTTCTTCCGGAAAACGGCGCTTGCGTTTTATGTGCGACGGGTGTAGAATCAAAACAGCCCCAGGAAAATAAAGGACGGAGGAACGATCACGATGCGTACACTCAACAGTGTTTCTGAATTCCAGACAGAGGCGGCCAACGCCGTTTTTACAAAGCAGCAGGCGATTTCCGCTACGTTGCAGCTCCTCACAAAAGAATGGAACGATCCCGGCAATACGCCTGAGGAAAAATCGGTTCTGGAAAATGCGATCCAGCGCGCCGAATTCCGCTACATCGATGCGACGAAGTCGGAGACGGACCGTATGCTGGACGCTATTGGCGTGGCGCGCTTTACTACGCAGGATATCGTAAACGCCATTCAGGCGATCGTATTCGATGCGGAGTGAGCCCCAACCTGAGAAACATTATCCCTGCTGGACAGAGCCCCGCCGGAAGGCGGGGCTTTTTGCATGCCCGGAAACGAGGAAAATCTCGCCGCATACTGGTTTGGCGTTTAGCCGGGGCATATAGCGCGCACACTATTTTTGTGTGGAAAAGGAGGGGATATGTTGGAAAAAAGGCTCATTGCAATGGCGGGCGCGTGTCTGCTTGCATTCGCCGTAGTGGTTTGTGCTCTTGCAGCCGTGTCTACAAATCCGGCATATGCGGCTGCCGCCGTACAGCAGAGCAGTACCAGCGTTGTGCTGAGTGAAGGGCGCGGCAATATTTACGACTGCGGTTTTTTGCCGCTTACAGGGACGGTCTCGGAGCGCTATGCGTTGATTGAGCCGGGGAGGACGAGCTATCATACTTTGTTTGAGGCCATCCCGGCGGAACTGCGCACGCAGTTTTATGCAAGCATCCAGCGGGGCTCTCCGTTCCTGATGCCTGTCACAGGGGCGGCCGCAGCGCGTGCGCAGTATACGTTTGAAAAGCCTGTGCGGTACCAGCCTATGCCCATAGCCCAGCACCTCATTGGATATCTCGGAGCGTCCGGCCACGGTGTTTCAGGTGTGGAATATGCTTTTGATGATCTTTTGACAGGAGGCTCCACTTTGACGGAGGTGCGCTGCGCAATGAATGCGCGCGGGGGATTTATAGAATCAGATGCGCCGTACCTGGTGGAATCTCCCGGCACGGGGGCGGGTGTGATGCTCACGCTGGATTCAAGCATCCAGCGCGCCTGCGAAGCCGTAGGCATTGAAATGGTGGATAAGGGATGCATCGTTGTACTGGACGCGCCCACCGGGCGCGTGCGCGCCAGCGTGAGCCTGCCGCTGTACGACCCGGAAAATGTGGCCGCAAGCATCGCGCGCCAGGATACTTCACTGGTCAACCGCGCCCTCAGTGCATATAATGTGGGTTCGGTGTTCAAGCCGCTGCTGGCCGCGGCGGCGCTGGAGCAGGGAATCAGCGCGCAGGAGACGTATGAATGCACGGGATCCATCGAGGTGGGCGGCCATGTTTACCGCTGCGCCTATGGGCGGGGCCACGGGACGGTAGACATGAAAACCGCGCTGGAGCAAAGCTGTAACTGCTACTTTGTGCAGCTTGGGCTGCGCCTGGGCGCGCAGACGGTGTACGACATTACAAAAAGTGCGGGATTTGGGCAAAGCCAGCAGGTTGCGGGCGGTCTGCGGGCAGCCTCCGGGAACCTGCCGGACGCGGCGCAGCTGGAAGATCTGGGCCAGCTCGCATCTATCAGCTTCGGCCAGGGAGCGCTGACCGCCACGCCCGTACAGGTTGCCGCGATGATGAACCTGTTTGCAAACGGAGGGCGGTATGTGGAACCTGTGTTTGTGGAGGGAATTGTGGATGAATACACGCAGTCGGTAACGGAAAGCCTGTACCGCCCCGTCCAGCGGCAGGTGATGGACAAAGATGTGGCGGAGGTGATTCGGCAGATGCTTGTGGGCGTTGTTGAGGAAGGGCTGGGGCGAAAAGCCGCGCCCCGGGCCGGCGGTGCGGGGGGCAAGACGGGGACAGCGCAGACGGGCCGCTATCAGGAGGACGGAGAAGAAATTATGGACGCGTGGTTCGTGGGTTTTTACCCTGCGGAAGAACCTCGATATACCATCGCCGTTCTGCTGGACAGCGGCACACACGACAGCGACGACGCTGCGCAGGTGTTCGCCAAAGTAACGGATGCCCTGAGCTTTTTTCTTGCGCAGGAGTAAGCCGTCCGGGGCTTGACATTGCCCGGATTTGATTTATAATAATATGGTAAACGTGTAAAAACAGGTATTACGGCAGAGACTGGGCCAATGGGGTTCCGCACGGCTTACAGAAAGGGAACGCAGGGCTGAGACGTTCCCGCTTCGGACCCCACCGCCACCCGGATAGCCTCCCGTGATGAGCGGGACGTAGCTGCGGCGTTAACGCGGGGAAAGCGGCGTGCCTTTTGGTACGCAATTTGGGTGGTACCACGGATGCTGACAGGCCTTCGTCCCTGACACAGGGGCGAGGGCTATATTTTTTTACACGGCAGAACAAAAATGACATTTATTTTGTGAGGAGAATGAACCCGATGGAATGGACCGGCCTGAACGAGCTGCGCGAAAAATACCTTTCTTTCTTTGAAAGCAAAGGACACCTTCGTTTGGACAGCTTTCCCCTGGTGCCCAACAACGATAACAGCCTTTTGTTGATCAACTCCGGCATGGCGCCGATGAAAAAATGGTTCCTCGGCCAGGAGGAGCCGCCGCGCCACCGTGTCACCACCTGCCAGAAATGCATCCGCACGCCGGACATTGAGCGCGTGGGCATCACGGCGCGTCACGGCACGTTCTTTGAAATGCTGGGCAACTTCAGCTTTCAGGATTATTTCAAGCGCGAGGCTACCGCATGGGCGTGGGAATTCCTGACGAAGGTGCTGGAGATTCCCGCCGAGCTTCTGTACGTCTCGGTGTATGAGGACGACGACGAGGCCTACGATATTTGGACAAAGGAAGTGGGGATCGACCCGTCCCACATGGTGCGCTTCGGCAAGGAGGACAATTTCTGGGAGCACGGCTCCGGCCCCTGCGGCCCCTGCAGCGAGATCTATTTTGACCGCGGCCCCGAACACGGCTGCGGCAAGCCGGATTGCAAGGTGGGATGTGACTGCGACCGTTATATGGAGGTCTGGAATCTGGTGTTCAGCCAGTTTGATTCAGACGGCAAGGGCACATATACGCGCCTGGAGCGCCCCAACATTGATACGGGCATGGGCCTGGAGCGCCTGGCCTGCGTGATGCAGGGCGTGGGAAACCTGTTCGAGGTGGATACCGTTCACAATATTCTGAACCATGTGGAGCGCATTACGGGTAAGACCTACGGCCGCGACCATGCGACGGACGTTTCCATCCGTGTCATCACCGATCACATCCGTTCCACCGTGTTTATGGTGAGCGACGGTATCCTGCCCTCCAACGAGGGCCGTGGCTACGTACTGCGCCGCTTGCTGCGCCGGGCCGCACGCCATGGCCGTATGCTGGGGGTTACGCGCCCGTTCCTGGCCGAGCTGTGCGATACCGTCATCCGCGAGAACGGCGGAGCCTACCCCGAGCTGGTGGAGCATGCTGATTATATCAAAAAGAGCATATCCGCAGAGGAGGAGCGCTTCTCCCGCACCATCGACCAGGGCCTGAATATCCTGTCGAATCTCATCGACAACATCGAAAAGGCCGCTGCCGAGGGCAAGCGCCGCGTGCTGGCGGGCATTGACGCGTTCAAGCTGAACGATACGTTCGGCTTTCCGCTGGATCTTACCAAGGAGATCGCTGCTGAGAACGGCATTGAGGTGGATGAGGACAGCTTCCGTACCGAGATGCAAAAGCAGCGGGAAAAGGCACGCAAGGACCGTCTGAGCCGTGACATTTCCGGTTGGACGGCGGATCTGTTCGGCGCGCTGGACGCTTCGGCCACAGAATTTCTGGGTTACGGCACGCTGGAGGCTGAGGCCAAAATCGTGGCGCTGTCCGACGGCGATGAGCTGACGGATGCCGTGTCCACGGACGACGGTGCGAAGGAAGGCGTTCTGGTGGTGCTGGACCGCACGCCTTTCTATGCCGAGAGCGGCGGTCAGGTAGCCGATACCGGCGTGATTGCAACGGCGGGCGGCGCGCATCTGGCGGTGACGGCCTGTAAAAAGACGCCGAAGGGTTATTATGTGCATACCTGTACGCTGCTGGACGGCGTGGTGCAGGCAGGCGATAAGGTCATCGCTTCTGTGGAGCGCGACCGCCGCCACGCGATCATGCGCAACCATACAGGTGCGCATCTGCTGCAAAAAGCTCTGCGAGAAGTGCTGGGCGCCCATGTGCATCAGGCCGGCTCGTATGAGGACGACGAGCGTGTGCGCTTCGACTTCACGCACTTCAACGCTGTAACGCCCCAGGAGCTGGCTGAGGTGGAGCGGATCGTCAACGCCAAAATCTTCGAGGCGCTGCCCGTACACATCAAGGTGATGCCCCTCAAGGAGGCCAAGGAGCTGGGCGCTATGGCGCTGTTCGGAGAAAAATACGGCGATATCGTGCGCGTTGTGGATGTGGAGGGCTTTTCTACGGAATTCTGCGGCGGTACGCACGTTTCCAATACGGCCGAACTGGGCTGCTTCAAGATTTTGTCCGAATCCAGCGTGGCGGCGGGTATCCGGCGCATCGAAGGCACAACAGGCTACGGCGTGCTGCGCCTGCTGGATGAAAAATCCGATATGCTCAACCAGACGGCGGGCGCGCTGAAGGTAAGCAATATCCACGACCTGCCCGCCCGCGCGGCTGCGCTCACCGCAGAACTGAGATCCGTGCAGAAGGAACTGGACGACCTTAAGCAGAGGCAGACGGCCATGAAGGCCAGCGGTTTGTTTGAGGATGCCAAGGACGTGGACGGCATAAAGATCTTCACGATGTATCTGACGGGGACTGCGACAGATGCGCTGCGCAAGCTGTGCGACAATGCACGGGACAAAGCGCCCGCGTCTGTTACTGCGGTGATCGGCGAAGCCGAGGGCAAGACAACGTTGGCTGTGGCTGTCGGCAAGGAGGCGCAGGCGCGCGGCCTTGCGGCGGGCAAGCTGGTGAAGGAAATCGCGGCTGTGGCCGGCGGCAACGGAGGCGGCAAGCCCGATTTCGCGATGGCGGGCATCAAGGACATCTCCCGCATCGACGACGCGCTGAACGCGGTGCCGGGCATCGTCAAGGCTGCCCTGGTCTGAACGGGCCGTTCGTTAAAAGAAAAAAGACGCGCGCCCCATTCTGGGGCGCGGCGTTCTTTGGGAAAACAGAACACAGAAGGAGGGAGCGTTCATGCAGGACTGCTTATTTTGCAAGATGGCGGCGGGGGATATCCCTGTCAGCAAGGTGTATGAAGATGACACCGTGCTTGCGTTTCATGATATCGATCCGCAGGCACCGGTGCATTTTCTCGTGATCCCCAAAACACACATCGCTTCGCCTGGCGGCATTACGCCGGAGAACAGCGCTGTGGTAGCGCATATCTTTGAGGTGATTGCCCGGCTGGCCGAAGACCTGGAGCTTGGAAACGGATACCGCGTTGTGACGAACTGTGGCAGGGACGGCGGACAGAGCGTGCCGCATCTGCATTTTCATGTGTTGGCAAAGCGCAGCCTGGCATGGCCGCCGGGTTGAGTGACGCGCGCCGATCATAAAAAAGGAGAATGAATTATGCGTAAAACTTATACGCTGAATGTTGCTGGCGTTACGCGGGAGCTGCCGCTGTGCCCGGTGAATGAAAAGCTGGACATTGCCGCGTTTGTGATGTTCAGTGATGTGGAGCTTACTGTGGCCTGCGCCGAAGCGCTGCTGAAAAAAGTGCCGGAGTTTGATATTATCGTTACGGCCGAAGCGAAAGGTATCCCGCTGGCCTACGAGATGAGCCGCCAGAGCGGCAAACGTTATATCCCGGCCCGGAAAGGTCCCAAGCTTTACATGGAGGAGCCTGTTGTGGTGGAGGATGTTTCCATTACGACCGAGGCCGTGCAGAAGCTCGTCATCGACCGTAAGGATCTGGATTCCATGGATGGAAAACGCATCCTCATCGTGGATGATGTGATCAGCACCGGCGGCAGCCTGCATGCACTGGAAACGCTTGTAAACAAGAGCAAGGGCACGGTTGTGGCGCGCGCGGCTGTGCTGGCGGAAGGCGAAGCGGCAGACCGTAAGGATATCATTTATCTGGAGCCGCTGCCCCTGTTTTTCAAATAGTCCCGTATGAAAAGGCCGCTTGCCTGCGCCGGGTTTCTATATCTTGTAATACAACTGCTTGCAGCCTTTCTGCCGCCAGCGGCTTTTGGGCCGCTGGCGGCCGTTTTTCTTGCGGCCGTTTTTCCGGCCTGGAAATTGGGCGGACGGTTCCGCACTCACGCCGTGCTGGCATGCACCGTTACGGGCGCGGCGCTGCTGCTGCGCATGGCGGCGTTTACATGGATGATGGCTCCCATTCAGGCGCGCGCCGGAACACAGGCGGAGATCCACGCAGCGGTTGTGGAAACGTCGCCGGGCTTTCTTGAAGATACCGTTCGGGCCGGTGTTCTTGTGGACGAAGTGAACGGCATGGCTGTGCGCCCTTTTCGGGTGTATTTTCTTTCTCTGCCGCAGGCTTTGCCGGGCGAATGCTTTTCTGCGCGCGTGGAGTTCGCGGAACTGGAAGAAAACGAATATACATACGGCAATTACGCAGACGGCATTTTTCTGGCGGGAGAATATCTGGACGGCTTTTTGCCACAGGGGGAGAGCGGTGCGCTTTGGGCTCGGGCGAAACGGGTGCAGGCGGCGTTGAGCATGGCGCTGCGCAAAGTTCTGGCACAGCCTTATGCGGGAGCAGCCGCGGCAATGACGGCAGGCGACCGTGCGCTTTTGACGGATGAGGTGAAGGACGCGTTCCGGGGTGCAGGGCTGTCCCATGTGCTGGTGGTGTCCGGTCTGCATCTGTCCGCAGTGGGCGGGCTCGTTTATGCGGCGGTGCGGCGTATGGGGCGGCGCAGGCTGGCCTGCGCCTGCGCCATGTTTTCCTCTCTGGCTTTTATGTGCCTCACGGGTTTTACACCCTCTGTTGTGCGCGCGGGTACGGCAATGCTGCTGCTCTACGGGGGCGCTCTATTTAACAGGAAAAGCGACGCGCTCACTTCGCTGGGCCTGGCGGCACTGCTTTTGTGCCTGCAGAACCCATATGCTGCCGTGGATGTAAGCCTGCTCCTTTCGTTCTCGGCCACGTTGGGGGTGCTTTGGGTGACGGCGGCGCACAGGCGCTGGCGCGCCGGCAGCGCGGCGCATGGAAAAAACGCAGCACGGCTGGTCTGGAAGCTGCTGTGGACTGCCGCGGTGCCGGCCGCGACGTCTCTGACCACGCTTCCCGTGCTCATTGCCATCGGCGGAGGAGTTTCTTTGCTTTCCGTTGTAAGCAATCTGCTTGCAGTGCCTGTTATGCCGGCTGTCGTGGGCCTCGGCTTTGCAGCGGCGCTGTGTTCGGGCGTGCCCTGGCTCGGTTTTCTGGCAAAGCTGACGGGTCTGGGCTGCGCGCTGCTTTTGCGCTGGATGCTGGCCGTAGCGGAATGGACGGCGTCCGTGCCGTATGCGTTTCTGCATGTGAGCGGGGCCTTTGCCATGTGCGCGGCTCTTTTGCTTTGTGCGCTTGGCTGGGCAGCCTGGCGTCTGCATGTCCCTGTACGGCGGGCGGTGCCCGCTTGTCTGGCGTTTGTAATGCTGTCAGGCTTGGCATACGCGGCGGCGGATAGCGGCGTTGTGCGCATGGAGCTTGCAGGCAGTGCGGCCAATCCGCCTCTGGTGGTAATGCAGGGGCTTAAAACTGCGGTCCTGTTCCGTGGCCCGGAAGCAAATGCGGACGATGTGCGGGAGGTGTTGGAACAATACAACCGTACGCAGGTGGATCTGCTGGTGGATCTGCGCATGGAGGGTGATACGGCTGCACTGGCACAAAAACTGCATGCGCAGGATGCTTTGAGTGCACAGAACAGCATCATAAACAGTACCATTCTCGCACCGTTCCATGATATAATCATTTATGTAAAGCATCAGGCGAAGGGGAATTTTGCCTGTGTTGAGGTGTGCGGATACCGCGTGGGGATCGCCAGCGGCAGTGTGGAGTTTTCTTCTTATCCGCCTTTTGACATTTATGTTGCGGGCACAGGACGGCCGGATGGGCTGGCGTGCACGCATCTGATCCTGCCCCGGACAGGGTATCGATGGCTTGAGGATGCGCCCCGGGCACAGTTCCACGGCCCTGCGGATATCTGTCTGCGCGCGGGAGCGTCTGTAACGATCAAAGAGGGGAACAAATGGTTTTAAACGAGCAGAATCTTAAAAAAGCGCTGGAACAGCCGCTGCGGCACGGCGTTTATTATTACTATTCCACTGAGGAATATCTTGTGCGGAGCTACGCCGCAAAAACGCTGGCCCTGCTGGCAAAGCAGGAGGACGATGCGGAGGTAACGCGTGTTGAAGGCCCTGCTCCGTCTATTGAGGAAGCCGTGGCTGCTGCGGGCACTATATCATTTTTCGGTACAAAACGCATCGTTGAACTGCCGATGCTGGAGCCGTCCGCGATGAACGAGGCGGATGTGGGGGCGCTTTGCGACTTGATGCAAAGTCTGGAAAACGCAGTGCTTGTGATGAGCACAGTGTTTAAAGACGACAAGGCGAAGCTCTCCAAAAAGGCCAAACAGCTGATCGGCGCAGCGGAGAAGGCCGGGCTGACGGCAGAACTTGTAAAGCCCGGGCCTCAGGACGCAAAGCGGTTTGCTGTGGAAAAAGCCCGGGAGCTGGGAGTGGTTTTGTCCCCGGGCGCTGCGTCTGAGCTGGTGGAACGCTGTGGGACAGACCTGTTTGCGCTGGAGAGCGAGCTGAGCAAGCTGGCGGCTGTGGCTGATTATGGAGAGATCACGCCTGAATTGATCGCACAAATGGGCACCCAGAGCATCGAAGCGGATGTGTTTGAAATGGTGCGTCTTGTCACGGCGCGCAATAAAACACGGGCGATGGCCAAGCTGTCTCAGCTGTTGGAACTGCAAAATGAGCCCATTGCCATTGCGGCGGCGCTGTCCGGCTCGTTTGTAGATATGTACCGTGTGAAGTGCGGCGCAGCGGCACATCGTAATTACGCGGCCGTGCACAAGGATTTTTCATACCGGGGAAGCGATTACCGCCTGCGCAAATCCGGTGAGACGGCGTCCCATTATTCCCGCGCCCAGCTGGAGCACATCCTCAGTGTGCTGCTGGGGCTGGATGCCGCGTTAAAATCATCTGCCGCAGACGGAACGGTGCTGCTGCAGACGGCTCTTTGCGAAGTGATGCAGATCGGAGAACGGCGATGAAGAAGCTGCGCGTGGAAGAAGTGATCGTCGTAGAAGGCAAGTATGACGCGGTGAAGCTGGCGGATTTGGTGGATGGGCTCATTCTTACGACGAATGGATTTTCGGTCTTTAAAAATGCGGAGACAAAGCGTCTGCTTGTAGAACTGGGCAAAAAGCGGGGCATTATCGTTTTGACGGATTCCGATGACGCCGGGTTCCGCATCCGCAATTATGTCAATAAGCTGGCGCAGGGCATATGTGTAAAAAATGCATATGTTCCGGCCATCGCAGGGAAAGAGCGGCGTAAAGCTCAGCCTTCGAAAGAAGGCGTGCTGGGCGTGGAGGGTGTGCCGTCCGAAGCGATACTGCGCGCACTGCAGACCGCGGGCGCGCGGGAAAAGGCGAAGCGCGCAGGGCGCGCCATCACCTATACCGACCTGTACGAGCTGGGCCTTTCCGGCACAGAGGGAAGCGCGGGCGTGCGGCGCGCCTGGCTGCAAAGCCTTGGCCTGCCGCCGCGCCTTTCCAAAAAAGCGCTGTGCGAGGTGCTCAACAGTCTGTACACTTATGAGGAATTCGTACAGACCGTGCCGGGAAACAGTGCTTCGTTGATATAAGCTGTGCAAAAAGCCGCCCTGTCCGCAAGTTGCTTCTGTGCGTTGCGGACGGAGCGGCTTTTGTTTTTTTTAAAACATGGGGCGTGAACAGCGGAGATGGCGATACGGAACGCTTTATTTAAGCGTTCCGTCCAGGACCTGCGCATAATACCAGGGCCGGGAAGCATACAGCGTTTTGCCGGAGAGCGCCGCGCACGATCCGTCCGGCAACGCGGGAAAGTGAAGGCTGTACGCGCACAGAGCCTGATATTTGAGCTTCAGTTCCCGGTTGGCCGCGTTGTTCCCGTATTTGCCGTCCCCAAGGATAGGGCAGCCGATGGAGGCCAAATGCGCGCGTATCTGATGTGTGCGCCCCGTGACGAGTTCAACCTCCAACAAAGCCAGCCGTCCGCTGACAGCCAGCGTTTTATATTTTGTCACAATATCTTTTGCTCCGGGCGCGGATGTGTCCAGAATACGAACACGCGCCTGTCGGGCGTCCTTTTGCAGATAGCCGCGCAGTGTTGCTGCCGCAGGCGAGGGGTGTCCATAGGTGACGCAAAGGTATTTTTTTTCGATCATACGCTCTTTTACAAGGTGCAGCAGAAGCGCTTCAGCCTGCTGCGTCTTGGCAATGAGCACAAGACCGGACGTGCCGGTATCGAGCCGATGGCAGAGGCGCGGAGTCCAGCCGCGTTCCGGCGCATATTCGCCTTTGTGATACAGGTACAGGAGAGCGCGGTTGATGAGGGTGTCGGCAGTGCGTCCGCCTTCATCCGTTACAGGAAGTCCGGCGGGCTTGTCGGCAACCAGAACGTCGCTGTCTTCATAAACGGCGCACAGCTCCGGCCTTGCGGAAAGAAATAACGGGCCGTCCGGCTTATCCAGAAGCAGATCCGGCAAAAAAACACGCACAGTGCTGCCGCGTGGCAGGCGTGCAGAGAGCGGAAGCTTTTTTCCATCCACCTTGATTTTGTTTTCACGCAGATACTTGTGCAGCCTGCCGGGGGAAAGCTGAGGATACTGCGCAAGCAGCGCGGAGTCCAAACGGGGCATGGAAGCATCGGTGATGACAAATTCGCGCATATTGGGTTTTCCCTTCTGACGGCGAAAGGCATGCCGCACGGGCATGCCTTTCGCTTTGCTTTATGGTGCTGCTGACGGGAATCGAACCCGTATGGTGTTGCCACCGAGGGATTTTAAGTCCCTTGCGTCTGCCGATTTCGCCACAGCAGCAAACAGGCGGCTGGTTCGGCCGCTTTCTTATCATACAATAAATTCCGCCCGCATGTCAACGGCCATATAAAAAGCGTGGGCATATTCGTAAGAAAAAACTTTACATCGGCAAAGCGCTCACTTATAATATTTTTATGCCGCGCGCATCCGTGCGGCTTCGGCGGCTTTTGGGCCTTTTCAACCGGCATATCCGGCATGTTTGAAGGCAGAATGCCCGCCTTGCAGTAAAGAGGGGATCGTATATGTTTATTCATGAAATGTTTCAGCAAAAGCCCTGTGTTTTTTCCGTTGAGGTGTTTCCGCCCAAAAAGGCAGGGGCCGCGGAGGAAACGCTTTATCCGGTGCTGCGGGAGCTGTGTACGCTTGGGCCGGATTACATCAGCGTTACTTATGGCGCGGGCGGAGGCACGGCCGGACAGTCGACTGCAAAGATTGCGTCGTATATCAAAAACGGGCTTCATGTGGAGGCTCTGGCGCATCTGACATGTGTAAACTCCACGCGTGTGCAGGTGGAGGAAACACTTACCCGGCTGCGCGAGGACAACGTGGAAAACGTTCTTGCCCTGCGCGGGGATATCAACCCGGATCTGCCGCGCCGGATGGATTTCCTGCATGCGAGCGACCTTGCAAAAGCCATTGCGCAGACCGGCGGCTTCGGCGTGGCAGGTGCGTGCTATCCTGAGGGGCACGTGGAAAGTCCGTCGCTGAAAGCGGATGTAGAGAGCCTGCGCTACAAGGCGGAAGCGGGCGTTTCCCATCTTATCACACAGTTGTTCTTTGACAATGTCAGCTATTACCGCTTTTTGAATATGGCGCGCAAGGCGGGAATTTCTCTGCCCGTGCAGGCTGGTATTATGCCCATCGTGAGCAAAAGGCAGATCGAGCGCACCGTGGCGCTCAGCTCCGCCAGCCTGCCGCCGCAGTTTACTAAAATGATCAGCCGGTATGACCACGACGAACAGGCCCTGTTCGACGCAGGCATTGAATACGCGGTCACACAGATCCGCGACCTGATCACAGGCGGGGCGGATGGAATCCATTTATATGCAATGAATAACGCACGGGTGGCGCGTCTTGTATATGAGGGAATCCGCGATCTGCTGCCGGAGAGGACATGAGGATGGAGCTTGCACTGCCCGAGCGGTTTGATACCCGGCAGGCGCTGCGGTATTTGGGCATCAGCACAGAAGAGCCGGACAGCGCGACGCGGGCTCTGCTGCGGCGTGCGGAGAGGACGCTGCGCGCAGCAGCCGGGCCGCGCGCAGTGGCGGTGCGCGCAGCGCGGGATGATA